>CAZJUU010000066.1:0-8194 GCA_964549295.1 uncultured Candidatus Bathyarchaeia archaeon | reverse complement strand
ATTTCCTTCTCTTTCACTTTCTCAAGGATTTTGGCGCATTGTTTGGGGTCGAGTCTGCGATACTCAATTCCAGTCGCTTGAAAAAGTCTCTGGGCACCCTTAATGATCGACGGAGCAACGAGTATCGGTCGAATCGGTCTTCTCGACATCTTGGAAATGGCTCTGACGTATTTCGCAAGTTGAAGAATCGCCTCTTTTCCCGCAGATTTCCTTTTGAGCTCGATTACGACGAGCCTACCTTGACTATCAATGCCATAGACATCCACAAACCCAGGTTCTACTCTTTTTTCGTATTCGACTACTTTTAGTCCAGTTTCGATGAGCGCAGGCTTCATCACGATCGCTTTCTGCATGTCTTCTTCACTTGCGTCCAAAGAGAAGCTGCCATGATCTTCGAGAGTCATGGCAGCGACCAATATGAGCTTGTCAAATGTCGTGATGATTGTTTCAGGAGGATTCTGTCTTACAGCCCTGATTCGGAGCCTGTTCTCGTCTGCTGAGATCTCGAATCGGCATCCTGAAGGCTGCCAGTTTACAGGTCGATATCCACGTGGACGATGGATAAGCAATGCGCAGTCCTGCTTGACTATCAACAGCCTTTCGCCAAGTTCCAGAGTTGAGGATGCTCTGCCCTTATAATGAACCGTACAAGATCCCAATACTATGACAAGTTTCTCATGCTGCAAGGCGGATTGAATTGTTTCTGCAGCTGGTCCTGGTGAGGGCTGTTGGAGCAGTTCAAGTGTCAAATTCCATTCACGAAAGTTGTCTTGCGATGTGATGATGAGGTTTTCGGTCAAGCTTCATCTTGAGCTTGAGTAGTGCTATGGTAAGTACTGTTGAAAAGCCGTTGAAAAGGCTTTTATACGATGCTTGTCGATGACAGTGTGCCTCGTAGCAGGAGTTTCTTTGGAACCATCTAGAAAGCCGCTCAATGTTCTCGTGAAGAGAATCAACAACGACGTCAGTATCAGACTGAAGAACGATGTAGAGTATCATGGAAGGATGATTGACTGCGATAGCCACATGAATGTGATTCTTGAGGGTACAAAGGAATTCAGAAATAATGCGCCTTCAACGAATCTGGGAAATGTGGTCCTTCGAGGAAGCAACATCCTTTACATCTGCGTTGACCACTCCGAAGAGAATAAGTGATCTTTCACTACGCCGTAGTCTTCCCAGACTTGCCTTCTTCGCGATAATCTTCTATGGTACGTTCCAGCAGTGACTCAACATTGCCCTTCGAGTTCGAGCGTTGATCGCCCAACACCGCCTCGAGTTCACTTGTTGGAACGTAGAAGAAACCACGCATTTCGGTTATCGAAAAACGATCAGCTCTAACGACAGGTATTGAATATTTGAACAGCGTCTCCTCAGCCTGATTGGACATTGCGGTACGTGTTACCACTATCCGCGGTTGAAGTCTTGCCAGTTTCTTAGATGTTGACGTTCCTCCTCCACTTGCATTCTTCAGAAACACCACATCTCCAGGTGATATGTGATAACGTCTCGCAGCCATCTCCAGCCCCTCTGCCGAGAAGGATTCCACAGGCTTCAGCAAAGTCAAATTCCTGTCAATCTTGGACTCGACTTGATCTCGCGATCTTGTAAGCTCCTCGACTCCAATCCTGTTTTCAAGTTCGCGAATGCGCTTCTCTAGCTCAGCGATTCTATTCTGTTGCGCTTTCACCATTCGATCTTTCCGCGATTCGCTGTCAGATCTTGATCGTTCTCTTTCAATCAGCCTTCGCAAATCACCGTTCTCTGATTTCAACTTCGCCACCTCTTCTTGAAGACTCTCAACCAAACGATCGAGTCTCCTTATCACTTCAGTTTTCTCGGCGAGCGTCTTCTTCAGATCCAGTATTGTGTCGGGACGAACGAAGTGTGGAACTGTCCCTTCTTTTGGTGCATGTCTGATGCAAGAATCACTGATCGCTCGATTTATCGAAAAGCCCCTCACTACAAGTTCCTTAGTCTGCTGTAGGGATGTGCCCCGAAACTCGTCGCTAAGATGAGATTCCAGCTTTTCAAACTTGTTCTTGAATTTATTCAGTGCCTTTATTCCTGACGCTAATGCATCCCTTGCATGGCTATCGGAAACGTCAATATCACGCGATTGACCGTACCTACTGACCAACATCCTCTTTTCTGAAGTTTCCATGGATTTCCTAGGAACGAACAAGGCAGCTTTGAATGTTGATGCGACTCTTCGCACGAGATCTGGCACAGGAGTCACATCAGTTGCTACGAGCACTACCTTTCCGTAGGGGGAGATTTCTTGGACAATTCTGTCTAGTCTAATTTCCTTTTCGCTTCGCGCGAATAGAAATTCTCCATCAAGATCCAACGCAGCCAAACCAGTTGATATGCCCGGATCTATTCCCAAAACAATTCTTCGCCGCGACTGCAGATTCACTCACTCCTACGAGGTACCTCTTCTGAATCCAAAATTGCTACTTGTTTGACTTGACTATAGAGTTATCTCATTCAATTCGGTGTAAGAGGAAACGGTCATAGAGCTCTACTCTCTGGTTCCATGGACAGTAGCCGTCGCTGTAGTTCCTCTAGACCATACGCGAACACTTCATGATTCTTCAGCAATCTTTGAACGTTCCTGGGGAAATGTTGCGACATTATGCTGAATTCTTGCCGTAAAGAGGTCTTGTCCTACGAATCGAAGAAAACCCTTGCAAGAAGTTCAGAGTTCAATTGGTCGTTTCACCTAGCCACGCCCCAAGTCAAACTTCCTCTCCAATGCGGATTTCACAAAGCCGTGGTATGGTGGCGATGGCTTTCCAGGTCTTGATTTGAATTCCCCATGAAATTGAGATGCCAAGAAGAAAGCTTGAGAAGGCAGTTCAAGTATTTCCATTCTCCGTCTGTCAGGACTCATTCCTGAGAAGACCAGCCCGTTTTCTATGAGTTTCTTGTCATATCCTGAACTTACCTCGTACCTATGTCGGTGCCTTTCATAGACTGTTTCTGTCTTGTACAATGAGTACGCTACTGTGTCCGGTATGATGTTGACCTGGTGGGCGCCCAGCCTCATTGTTGCACCCATTTGGTCTATCCCTCTCTGTTCAGGCATGAGATCAATCACAGGGTGAGGAGTCTCGGGGTTGATCTCTACACTATTCGCTTGCTCAAGACCTATTGATCTTGAGAATTCGACGACTGCTAGTTGAAAACCGAAGCAGATGCCTAGGAACGGTATGTTCTTGGTCCGTGCATATCCAATAGCCTTGATCTTTCCCTCTGTTCCTCTCGATCCAAACCCACCTGGTATGAGTATTCCATCATATAGTGAGAGCATATCCGTTTTCTTGGGTTCATTCTCGAAAATTTCCGTTTCGACCCAGTCAATCTCAACTTTCGCATCACAAGCAGCACCAGCATGTCTCAGTGCCTCATTCACACTGACATACGAATCAGCCAGCTCTGCATATTTCCCACATATTGCAATTTTCACCGTGTGCTTTGGCGAAATGAAGCCGTCGACTATCGCCTGCCATTCGTTCCAGTTTGATGGTTCGCTGGGCATTCGTAGTCTTTCACACAGGTAGTCTCCCAGACCTTGTTCATCTAGACTCCTTGGAGACTCGTACACGCACCTCATGTCAGGTGAACTAAAGACAGCTCGTTCTTCAACGTTACAGAATAGTGCAATTTTCTTCTTTGGACCCTGCTGGAGTGGTACCGAACTTCGTGCTATGATAACGTCCGGTTGGATACCGATTCTTCGAAGTTCCTGGACGCTGTGTTGCGTCGGTTTTGTCTTCTGTTCTCCAACCACACTTAGCACAGGCACCAAGGTAACGTGGGTGTAGAGTACGTTGTCAGAACCATGCTCCGCCTTCATCTGTCTAGCAGCTTCCAGATAGGGGAGACTTTCGATGTCGCCTACGGTTCCCCCTATCTCTGTCATAACGACATCCACATTGTTGCGCTGCGCAACACCCGTAATCCTCTCTTTGATCTCATCAGTTATGTGTGGAATTATCTGAACGCATCTTCCCAAGTAGTCGCCACGCCGTTCCTTGCTGATAACAGATTGATACACTTGCCCAGTCGTTATGTTGTGGTCCTTCGAAAGATTCAGATTAAGAAACCTCTCGTACGTTCCCAGATCCATGTCAATCTCTCCACCATCCTCAGTCACGAATACCTCTCCGTGAACAATGGGGTTCATTGTGCCTGCATCAACATTCAAGTAAGGATCAATCTTTACAGCGGTGACCGAGAATCCGCGAACCTGTAATATCCTACCGATCGAAGCAGCAATTACCCCTTTACCTATTCCGGACATAACTCCGCCTGTGACAAAGACATATCTGACCATTAATGGAACCCCGCAATATGCTCACGGTTCCCTAAACCAACTTAAAATTCTTGGGTCTCAGCGGCGGATTGCCTTCTACCCGATGTATATTCAAGAATCAAGTATTCATGTTGGAAAGCAGGTGTTTCAAGCGACGGCCAAGTGTCCGTCTATGGAGAGCCCGTGGGGGAGGGGGGCTCCTCCCCCTCAGGTTTCGTGTATGTTGCCGTTGGCGTATGCTGTGGGCATGATTGAACATGTGAGGTGGCGGACCTATCGTCGCTTTCCAATCTTACCTTCTACGTCTTGCACGTCTCGACTCAAGAGTTTAAGAGCGGTCTTTATCGATGAGAGAGCTTCGTCAATTGACTCTCTTTCTTTGCCCTTCCATATTTGGACCGCTCCTTTCGCGGTTATCTGACCTAGAGGAGTCAGATAGAGGCGGTCTTCAGTTGATTCTACCAATTTGGCTTCCAGTAGACCGGGAAGCTTGTTCACTTCGTCAGCCGACAGGTTTAGAGTGGATTTGCTGATTGCCTTGTCTCTTGAAAGCGCGTTCAGTTCGTGAAGTTTGACAAGTACGTTGGGGCCTGAAGGAGCTGTCTGTCCAAATTGTTCGGTTCCAACCTTCTCTAGGGTTCGGATATCTTCTATCCTTTCCACAGCTGTCCTAAGAGTGCTTAACCTTCTCCTGATGCCGAGTATTGATTGTACAGTTGAGCTTTCGAGGTTGAGCCTGTAGAGCGTCACGGCTCCGACCTGTCTGGATGGAGAAAGAGCCCTCATTTTCTCAAGCTCTTCCCAGACTCTATACAGTGTGGTTCTTCCAATACCTGCTTTCTGAGCGATCTGGGTCTTTGTCAGTTCCTCCTCAGGCTTCTCAGCAAGAATACTAAGTACTCTCAGTTGAGGCGATTTTGTTATAGCTTCTAGGAAGGCGGAGGCTTCTTTGTCGTGGCTCATCTGGTACATCCGACTCTTTAAATGGAGCTAGGTGGTATATTAATGTTCCCACTTGAATACGTCAGAGTTCCACAATAATCGCTAAATCCCCATGAACACACGTACAGCCCCATGCAGGCCTGGCCCTCGGAGGATGAGCTATCTCCACAGAAGAGAGAGATACTACTCTCTATGTGGAAAGCAAAGGCTATTGGAGATAGGGTTATCTCACTACGTGATCTCCGGGCAAGACTTACAGACGAAGCGAAACGAGACTTTATGAGCCATATGAAGAAATTGGAGGCAAGACTGTTCGTCAAGATCATTCATCCAAACGAACAGGACGCGGCGTCATTAACCCCTATCGGTCTTGCCTATGTCAGACAGATCCAAGACGGAGACCTAGACATGGTTGCTGGCCCAAGATGAAATGGATGATTACTGAAGATTCGACTTCAACAACATGATAGGTTATTTCTCCATGCACGAGTTCTCCACGGCCAAAGGCATCCTTGAAACAGTTCTCAAAGTGGCAAAGGAGAATGGAGCTAAATGCATAACCGGAGTCAATCTTGAGATAGGTCCATTGACAATGCTCAATCCGGAACAGCTTCAATTCTCATTTCAAGTACTGTCGGAGAATACGATGGCGAGGGGTGCGAAACTCAACATCAGCTTCTCACCAATGAAACTACTCTGTCATAATTGTGGATTCGACGGGAAGATATCGACAGACACACTTGAAGATTCCCTAGGCGTGATGACGCTCTTGAACTGTCCCAAGTGTGGAAGCAGCGATACAGAGATCGACGAAGGAAGAAGCTGCAACATAAGAAACATCAAGGTAGAGAAGAATAAGTAATCAGACGCCTAGATAGGACATGAGTTCGTCAACTCCCTGACCTGTTTTTGCACTCGTCTTCGCTACCTCTATTCTTGGATTGATTAGTCTAGCATCCTTGATCAGTTTCTCCACATCGATGCCCATTGCACCTGCGAGGTCCATCTTGTTGATTGCTGCCACGCTGGCTGACTTGAATATCAATGGATGCTTGACAATCATCCATTCTCCCTCGGTTACACTTACAATCACAAGCCTGCGATGACATCCCAATGGGTAGTCTGCGGGACAGATCAGGTTTCCAACATTCTCAACGAATATTAGATCGAATTTAGAAAGATCGAGTTCTTTCAGAGCCTTTCGAATCATATTGGCGTCCAGGTGACATTCTCTGCCAGTGTTAACCTGCACTGATGGAACCCCATGCCGACTCACTCTGTCCGCGTCTATGGTGGTCGTCACATCCCCGGCAACCATAGCCACATTTCGTCTTCTTTTCAATCTGTCAACCATAGCCTCGATCAACGCGGTCTTGCCGGCACCAACCGTCCCCATAATATCGATCGCCAATATTCCATGTTTGTTAAGCATCTCAAGGTTTTCCGCAGCTAGGCGTTCATTCATCTGAATAAGGTCCTTTCCAACCTCTATATCCAGACTCTCTTCTTCCCTAGCTTCAACAATCTTGCGTTGCATCTTCGTGGCTCTCCATCAAGGTGAAGCTTAGAGGATTGGGCCATGCTCTAAAGCTTTCTCCGGGAGTTACGAGAGCAAGACAAGTCCACTATGCTACACAACGTTTGTTCCGAATCTGTTTATATTCGAGCCGAACGCTAGTAGACACGATGATGAATTCTATTTCAATGCAGAGCGTGTTCAGCCCACGCAGTGAAGACAGACGACGGGCGAACTGAAACCAAAGCCCGATCGTCTCAACATAGTTTCATACACATCATGATTGCTCTTCTAGCGCAATGTTCAAGGGTGCATGGACTGGACGCAGAATCAACGTGGCTGATGCTTTGAACTACAAGCTCGACCAACCAAGCATATCAGCAAATAATTTCTCTGTTCGCTATTATGCGTGTAAGAGTTGCATTCGGAGAAGCAGGAAGATGATCGTATGTCTTCATTGCACAGCAGAGTAGGAACATTGCCTGAAGGAAAGCTAGAAAAGGATGAGGACGTCATTAGAGGTCGATCACCATGACAAACAGAACCTTCGCAGAAACAGTAACTCTCGCAGGAAGCAGTTCGAGCGTTCAAAATCGGATGATGACGAGTACACATTATGATTGATGAGGGAGGAAATGTATGGCGTGTACTGTGGTGGTAGGAGGATTCTTTGGTGACGAAGGAAAGGGGAAACTAATCGCTCACCTGGCTCTGAATGACAAACCTACCGTTATAGCGAGGGGTGGAGCTGGACCTAATGCGGGGCACACAGTCGAACATCTTGGAAAGGTCTATTCGCTAAGAATGATTCCAAGCGGATTTGTGTATGAGAAGGCAAGGCTCCTCATCGGTCCTGGCGTTCTCGTCAATCCCAAGGTGCTTTTTGACGAGATTGCGAAGACCGGATGCGAGAATAGAGTTGGTCTTGATCCCCAATGCGCAATAATCGAGGAGAAACACATCAAAGAAGAGACTGAATCTGCACACCTCACGCAGAAGATTGGCTCAACAAAGAGCGGCATAGGCACATGCAGCTCGGACAGGGTCTTTAGAAGAGCTAAATTGGCCCGCGATTTTCCAGACTTGACAAAATACTTGGCAGACGTTTCTGCCGAGGTGAATGAAGCGTTAGAAAAGGGATCGAACGTTCTGGTGGAGGGAACGCAAGGCACATTCCTTTCACTCTACCATGGAACCTATCCTTATTGTACGGCGAAAGATGTCTGCGCATCAGCCATCTGTTCTGACATCGGACTTGGACCTACAAGAGTCACTGACGTGATAACCGTCTTCAAGGCATTTGTTACGCGCGTCGGTGAAGGACCATTAGAAGGACAATTATCACGAGAAGAAGCGGCTAGGCGAGGTTGGATCGAGTACGGAACAGTGACGAGGAGAGAGAGAAGAGCCGCGCC
>CAZJUU010000065.1:0-8310 GCA_964549295.1 uncultured Candidatus Bathyarchaeia archaeon | reverse complement strand
CCAATGTCGTGGGAACATATCATGGAAAGGGTGGAGGACGATCCTTGCTGATGAATGGACATGTTGATGTTATCCCAGTCGAACCTGTTGCCGATTGGTCGCATGACCCATGGGCTGGCGACGTCGTAGATGGTCGCCTCTACGGAAGAGGAGCGTCTGACATGAAGTCTGGTCTGGCTGCTATGACAATGGCGCTCGACACAATTCTTACTCTCGGAATAACCCTTAATGCTGATGTCATCATGGAGTACACCATCGATGAGGAACTAAGCGGAAACGGAACTGTCGCCTGCATTCTCAGAGGCTACAGGGCAGATGCAGGCATTTGTTGTGAGACAAGCAGCCTTCATGTGGAACCTGCGTCAATTGGCCGAATTTGGTTTGAGATAAGCGTTCGGGGCAAACCTGCAGGGATACAGAGACGTTGGGATGGTGTAAACGGAATCGAGAAGGGTTACCAGATTTTTGAAGCCATTAACGATTATGAACAAGCCCGGGTCGAAAGACTTCGACATCCATTGTACCCTGATTCTCGCGAAGCTTTGCCATGTGCAGTAGGTGTCTTCAATGCAGGAACCTATGCAAGCGCTTTTCCAAGCAGCTGCTTGTTAAAGGGCAGTATTGCAACTCTTCCCGGAGAAAACTCTGACGAAGTCAAACAAGAATTCAAGAATCACATAACGAGAGTAGCACGAAACGATCCTTGGATGAAGGAACACCCCCCTCAGATTCTCTGGAAGGGTTACTTTGCCGAACCCGCCGAGATTCCCGCTGATCATCCGATATGCACTACAATGACTCGAAACTATGAACTTGTCGCCGGTAAGAAGGCGTCTGTTACTGGACGTATGGGAGCAGCGGACATACGACATTTGATAAAATACGGCAATACCCCAACGGTGATTTTTGGACCCGGACTCACATCTCAAATGCATGCGACGGATGAATGGGTCAATATAGATGATTTGATTCTTGCAACAAAAACGATTGCTCTGTCTATCCTAGAGTGGTGCGGATATAGTATTTGATTAGATCGTTTCAAAGCGTATCTGTTCGGCTACAACTTCAACGTACTTCGAACAGACAAAACAATCGCAGACTTCTACAGATAGTGTCGCGCAGGATCCAGTGATCTTAGAATTTCCAATTCCTCAGCAGTGGGCGAGGCAGTGACGCTCAAATTCTCCGAAACTTTCAGTTTGAACCCAGTATTCTTCAATACATCATCCACCTTGATTCCTGAATGAACCGCTTCAAGGCACATCTCTCTATCTTCATTCTCGAATCCCAAGACTCCCAAGTCGGTGACAACTTTGTGGACACCGCCAAAGATCAGACCACTCTGTTGACGAGCTTTGAAACCTGTGAGGAATCCTGGACTCGTTACAAAATCAACCTTCTCCACAAAGCGTCGTTTCTCGTGCATAGTGACTACAATCGTCTTGGTCGCACATGAGATGAGGTCGTTAGCCCCTCCTGTTCCAGGAAGGCGAACCTTAGGCGCGTCCCATGAGCCGATAAGAGTTGTGTTGATATTCCCGAACCTGTCTATCTGTGCCGCACCAAGAAATGCGTAGTCCACATAACCTCTCTGTTGAAACAGAAAGACCTCTTGGACACTGGGCATCATGAATGCACGTGTTCCCGCGCGCATCTCGTTGGTTGAAAGTGGAATATATTCCGGTTTGATTTCTGGACCAATAGATCCACCTTCGAAAACGATCGTGAGCTGGGGGGCTTTGGTCTTCTGGGCAAGAGCAGCCGCTATCAGAGGGATTCCAGCTCCGACAAAAACAACCTTCCCATCCTCAAGCACCCTTGATGCCATCACTGTGACCAGTTCTCTGGAGTTGTAAGGTTGTCCACTACTTTCCATATAGAATCCTCATGCTTCTGCTTATTTTCGCATAGCTCTTCAGAGGGATGAGATCAAGAAAGCCATCGAAGCTTCCGGTGCGATAGATGTATTTGTCAAGGTATTGCATGGCTCCGTCAACTCCTGCTTCTTCTATCATCTTGGCATACATGTCGAGGTGATCGAAGTCAGGTTCGTACAGGCCTTGGCATTCGCTCGGGTACGCGCCATAAGGTACTTCGACAACCGCATCCACTGCAAAGAATGGTACCAAGGTTCGGTCGTTGTCGCTCCTTATGCGTTCCGAGTCGACTATTTGTTCGGTTGTTGCGATTACCTTGGTTCCACCCAACGCTATTTCTCGATCGCAGAAAGGCATTCCATCTACCTGCAAGTTCCCATACTTATCTGCTCGTTGGACATGTATGATTGTGGCGTCAGGGAACAATGCTGGAACGAGCAGCACTTTCTGGCCGGTGAATGGACATTTGATCTCTTTTCCAGGCAGATGTTTCAGATAGTCCGAGCCCAACATTGACATTGTGGGTAGAAATGGGACTCCCATGGCTGCGGCCTGGTATCGTGAAGCCATTCCCAAGTGGCTCCATTCCTCCATCTCCACCTTTCCCTCTTCCACAAACTTTCGCATTATTTTGGAGACTCCCCAAGGCACGCCTATGCTGAACCATGCTGTGATGAATTTCTTGGCTACTCCGCTGGTCATCAACAAGTCTCCTTCAAAACTGCACATGTTTCGCGTGATTGTGAGGTTTCGTTTCCGTTTTCTTATGATCTCGTGGATCATAGCCATAGGCGCTCGTGAGTACATAGTGCCACCGAGAGCGACCACATCACCATCTTTTACAAGGTCTGTCGCCTCGCTCAGACTCAGTATTTTCTCTTTAAGTGAGTGGTCTTTTGACTCAATTCGTAGTCTTGCTTTGACGAAATCTGCCTCTCTCAAGACCAACCAGTTTCACATCTCAAGAGGTCTTCTTTGTCCTAGCTTTGGCGAGAACCTTTGCAGCAGCCTTGATTGCTTCTATCTGTTGTTGGTATCCCGTACATCTGCACAGGTTTCCTGATATGTAACGCTTGATCTGCTCGTCACTAGGTTCCGATATCTCTTCCAGCAAGGCGCATGCTGTAAGAATCATTCCAGGAATGCAGTATCCACATTGTGCTGCATCCAGTTCTATGAAAGCCTCCTGTACCGGATGCAAAGAGTTAACAGTTCCTATTCCTTCGATCGTAGTGATTGAGTGCCCTTCTGCCTGAGGTGCGAGGATTAGACATGAAGTTACAGGCTTACCATCGAGAAGAATCGTACATGCTCCGCACTCGCCTGTGTCGCACCCCTTCTTTACACTCGTCACCCCGAGTTCGTCATGAAGGAAGTCGCAGAGTGTTTGATTTGGGGTTGTAGTCTTATCGATTGATTGCCCATTCACTCTGCAAGAGATCTTAACCAGTTTCTTCATGTTTGATTTCATGACTTGTCACCTTTGTGGGTTGGAGATTTGTTGAATCGCTCGCTTAGTTAGTACGTAAACAAGGTGTCTTCTGTACTCAATTCCAGCCCTCAGCGCACGTCTACTAGGCATACATTCATCTCTTGCTGCCACGGCCGCGGCCTCGACTGTTTCTGCCGTAATTGATTTTCCAGTCAGTCTCGCTGAGCTCTCTTTTGCTAGGATCGGTGTTGGAGCCGCTGAACCCAGTGAGATCCGAGTTGCCCCAAACTTTTCATCTCTGATTTCGGATGCCACTGCCACAGACACGATTGACAAGGCATTCTCGTTTCTCTTGCGAGCTGCCAACCAGCAGTTGGATATTCTTTCGTTCGCAGGAAGTTCTACATGAGTTATGAGTTCGTTTGGATTCAGAGTCGTCTTCTTGACACCACTGAATAGATTCTCAACCGCAATTTTCCTTTCGCCTTTTCTTGAGCGTGCATATACATGCGCCGATAGTGCGATTAAGGGTGGAGCTGAATCTGCGGAAGGTGATGCATTTGCAAGATTGCCACCTAGCGTTCCCAAGTTCCTTATCTGGCATGTCCCGACATGTGATGCTGCATCGCTCAGCGCCCGCGCATATCTCCTAACCTGTGGATCCCTTTCGAGCTCAGTGAAGGTTGTTAGTGCACCTATTCGCAACTTGCCGTCTTTAATGGTCACTCCTGCTAATTCCTTTTGAAGATGACTTATGTCAACGACTACTTCAGGTTTGACAATGCGATCTTTAAGTAGAATAGTTAGATCTGTACCTCCAGCGATCAACTTCGCATTGTCCCCGTAGTTACTAAGTGCTCGGACAGCTTCATCAACGCTGGTGACACATTGGTACTCGAAAGGTGCAATTGGAGCCATGTAAGTGAATGGTTTCATGTTCATCACTGTTTTCCCATAATCGCTGTGTAAACCCTCTCTGCCGTGAATGGGAATTCTCGCACGGGGACACCAACCGCATTGTATACCGCATTACCTACTGCTGCGGCCACAGGCTCAATTGAAGGTTCTCCGATGCCTTTAGCTCCGAACGGCCCGAACTCATCAGGAACTTCGACTATGATTGGCAATATCTTTGGTATGTCCGCGGCTGTTGGAATATAGTAGCTTGCAAAGTTGGGGTTTCGCACTTTTCCATTGCTCAAGAGCAGCTCTTCCATCAGTGCGTATCCAATTCCTTGGACAACGCCTCCGTAGATTTGACTTTTCAACTGAGTTGGGACGATCACGTGACCAGAGTCATGAGCTGCGACATAGTTTAGTACATCGACCTTTCCAAGTTCCATGTCAACTTCAACCTCAGCAATGTGAGTTGCCCAAGAGTATGAGACCCAAGGCGATCCTTGGCCTTTCTCTTGATCCCAAAATATTGCGCTCGGCTTGTACCATCCGCTCTCTTTCAGATCAATGCCTTTCTTTCGACATTCTGAAGCCAAATCAATCAAGCTGATCTTTCGATCTCTGGATTTGGTGTGAACTGCATCGTCTTCATATATGAGGTCTCGAACGGTACATGATAGAAGCTCTGCCGCCACTGGTGCAATCTTGTCCCGAAGTTGTTGCGCTGCCAAGAAGACTCCTTTTCCTCCGACAGCCGTTCCACGCGAGGCAACAGTCGGACCGGAGTCAAGGACTCTCGCGGTATCTGGGTATTCGACCGTAACGCTTGTTTTGTTAAGTCCAAGAATTCGCTGCACTATTCTTACGTACCCTGTGTATGTTCCCTGTCCATACTCCGTGATCCCTGTTTTTACTACTACCGAGTTGTCGTCTGTTATCTCAACAATCGCAGATCCAACGTCTACTCCCAAGGGCCCTATGCTTGTGGGATGAATCATGCAAGCCATTCCTATTCCTCTGCGACGATTGCCGTCCTTTGTAGACGAGGTGCGTTTCTTCTTCCAAGATGATGCTTCCGCCGCCTTCAGCACACATTCTTCGAGACCAACGCTACCTGTAAGCTTCTGACCTGTTGGTGTCACAGAACCAATTCGGAGGATATTTTTGAGCCTGAATTCCATGGGATCCATGTCCAGCCTCTCAGCCGCTTCATCCATCTGCAACTCGGCAGCGAAGTGTGCTTGTGGCTTGCCGAATCCCCTGAATGCTCCAGCGGGTACGTTGTTGGTGTAAACTGCAGAGCCATAGACGTACACGTTTGGCACGTCGTATGCGCCTGCCACTGAACATACCGCTTGAAACAGGACCCGAGAACTTAGTGAGGCGTAGGCGCCGCCATCAAGCAGTATGTCAGACTTCACAGCAACGATTTTTCCATCTTTTGTAACACCCATTTCTCTTTCAATTATGGCTGAGTGTCGCTTAGGGTGACAGATTATCGACTCATCGCGAGGATACGCCAAAAGGACAGGCTTCTTGGTATGAAATGATGCAAGTGCAACCCTTGCAGCGACGTCATCGGGAGTGTCTTCTTTTCCTCCGAAACCTCCGCCGGTTGGCGCTTGAACTATTCTTACATCCTGAACTGCCTTACCAAGAACTCTTCTAACGGCCTTTTCAACCGCAAATGGAGCTTGTAAACAGGCGATAACCATTATTCCATTCTCTGTTGGAATTCCGATGGCAGCTTCCGTTTCCAAGTATGCATGCTCTTGAATAGGCGTCTTGTACGTACCTTTGACGAAAACGTCCGCCTTCTGAAATCCCGCTTCGACGTCTCCCTTCTTCAGAAAGAAGTGATCGATCAGGTTGCCTTTTTCATGAATCTTCACAGCTCCTGTCCGAAGGGATTCCCTCGGGTCGAAGATTCCGGGGAGCGGCTCATATTCAACTTTGACAGCCTCAACACCGAGTTCCGCAGCTTCTGGTGAGTCTCCTATAATCATTGCAACGGCGTCGCCAACATACCTAACTCTATTGTCACAAATGACGGGTTGGTCTTGGATGAAAAAACCAATCTCGTTGACTCCGGGAATGTCTTTTCCGGTAAGTACCTTTACCACGCCACTCACTTTTTCCGCAAGGGAGATGTCAAGTTTCTTAATCAATGCGTGGGGATGTGTAGATCTTGCAACCCTTAGGTAGAGAGCATCTTTTTCAATTAGGTCCGTGGTGTACCTGACTTGCCCAGTGACTTTTTCCAACGAGTCTATTCTTACGAGTTTAGAATCTGAGCCTCGGGATGACTCGAATTTTGTAGTGAACATGCTTGCACCACTCGTAAACGACGTGGAGACGTGACTACCGAAATTTATTGTTTTCCTAAATGTATTCTTGTGGCAATATCTTTTGGCTTTGGACA
This sequence comes from uncultured Candidatus Bathyarchaeia archaeon, assembly GCA_964549295.1. Classification (GTDB taxonomy): domain Archaea; phylum Thermoproteota; class Bathyarchaeia; order 40CM-2-53-6; family CAVXDP01; genus CAVXDP01. The sequence continues at coordinate 1,682 of CAZJUU010000065.1, read as the reverse complement.
ACATTCGACGAACCCGAGTCGTTGAGGCACGGCTTTCCTCTTGAACGATGTCTTAATCAAGGGAACGCATGCAAATAACTTGAGATACCTCTGACACTGTGATGACCTTGGACGATATCGATCTGCGTATAATCAGTTTTCTAGAGAAAGATATGGAGACTCCCTATCAAGCGATGGCCAATCAGTTAGGTGTTAGTGTGCCAACGATCTACAACAGAGTTAGACGATTGAAGCAGACAGGACTAATCAAGAAGATCATTGCGCAGATAGATTACGAGAAGCTCGGCTACGCAATAAGAGCATTGGTTGGCGTCTCCATCAATCCCAAAGCCAAAGAAGCCTCTCTGAGAGAGTTCAAGAAACTTGACAGAGTTCGGACGATCTACGAAATTACGGGAAGATATGACTACTTGCTTGAGATCATAGCCAGAAACACTGAGGAACTTCGGCAGCTACTTACCGAGCAGATGAGCAAGATAGATGACATTCAGAGAACCGAGACCATGGTGATAATGCGGAGCGAATGAATCGAATGAGAGTAGACAAGTTGGACAAGGAGGAAGTCATCGGATTCGTCATGGTGAAGATTGATCCCGTGGCGCGCATTATTCCGGTCTATCGGTCGTTGAGGGGTATGGAGGGTATAGTCGAAATGCATGAGATCACTGGCGAATTTGATTTGATAATAAAAGTCGTAGCGAAGGATATTGAGCAATTGAGAACAGTGGTGAATCAGATCCGTAGCAAAGAAGGAATTCGTGGTCTGGAAACTATCATTTCTTACCACAAAGTTGTGTAGAGCATCTTTCATGCAGGCTTCCAGTGCAGCCCACATGGATAGTTCATGCACTTCGCGCACAGGCAGCCTAGTGGCACGGTCCTATTCTCACTTTTCTTGGTAAGCCTCTCAAGTTGGTGCACCGATAGGCCTCGGTCTTTGGTAAGTCTTGCCAATTCCATCTGACGCCGAGGATCGTTTATTGAAGCCAGATGCTCCGCGTGAGACACACTGATTGGAAGGTTTCCACGTGGAAATTCTAATTGCCTCAGAATGTCAGGATGAAGTCGATTCAGTATTGCCATTCTATTGCATACATAACTGTCGCTTTTGCCAATCTTCGTGGCAATCTCATGTACGGTCCACTTCCTTGATAGCAGATGTTTGTATCCCCTTGCCTCTGCCACAGGATTCATGTGAACATTCCTTTGGAGGTTTTCGGTTACATTCATTAGAAAACCCTCTTCGTCGGAGACATGTTTGACAATTGCAGGGATTCTTGTCGAACCGAGTCTCTTGAATGCCTCCAGTCTATGCGCCCCAATGACAAGCCTGAAAGTTCCATCTCCAATCGGTTTCACGATTATTGGCTGCAGCAATCCGTTAGCTTGAATTGAATTCATGAGTTCAGAGACATTTCCGTCGTCTACGGACCTTAGCTTCAGCCTACTCGGGAAAATCTTGTCAACGTCTATTTCGCGGATGGTTTCTGTTTGAAGCAGCATGGCCTATACCCGATAATTCTTATAGCTCTTAGGCTCCTAGCCTCGAAATTTTATAGCAAAATTCTCTCACATTCATGATTTAAGGTTTGCCACTTTTGGCGTCCAAAAACTCGTTCGGACACAGCGAGATGACCAAAGGTTCAAATGAGAACGACCTACGGAAGTCACGTCCTCTTGGA
>CAZJUU010000064.1:0-8440 GCA_964549295.1 uncultured Candidatus Bathyarchaeia archaeon | reverse complement strand
AGAAGATCGTCATCAAAAATTCGGAGAAAATCTGGATTCACGAAACTGGATACTTGCGAATAAACAACGTAGAACTCAAGGGGAAGTAGTTCCTCTCACTTCAACTGTTTCACATGGACCGACTACTTGAGAATCGCTCTAGCTGCTTCTTCAGCGTCTCTGTAGACGTCTTGATCGTTTAGAGAAAGAAACTTCTTTCCCGTCATCAGAGGTCTTCCCTCAACAATGGTTGTGTCAACGTCGCTACCCTTTGCCGAGTATACCATGTCTGAAATGATTGTGTCTTTTCCGTGGATTGGAGTCAAGTTTGGCGATTTTAAGTCGACTAGAATAAGGTCGGCAAGCTTTCCTTCTTCGATGCTTCCCACTGAATCCCCGATTCCTAGACTACGAGCGCCTTCAATCGTTGCGAGATCTAGAACTTTCTGTGCAGGTAGAATTGTTGGATCCCATCTGTGGGCTTTGTGGATGAGGGCGCAGAACTTCATTGTGTCGAACATGTCCAAGGTATTGTTACTCGCAGCGCCGTCGGTTCCAAGACCAACGGTCACTTGACTTTCAAACATTTCGGGGAGAGGAGCCACTCCGCCTTCCGCAAGCTTCATGTTGGATACTGGGCAGTGTGCAACGTTCACATGTCTTCTTCCAAGAATATCAACCTCGGACCTCGTCAACCATACGCAGTGGGCGGAGACTAGATTTTTGCATAGGAAGCCGATCTTGTCGAGATATTCAGCTTCACGGATTCCATGTGTCTTCTCGAATTCAACCTGTTCAGCTCGGGTTTCGGCCATGTGAGTGTGTAGAGGAGCCTTCTTCTTTATGGCAATCTCCTTTGCTTTGATAAGAGTCTCAGATGAACATGTGTAAGGAGAATGCGGGGCAACTGCAAAATTGATCTTCGGATCATGCAAAGCTTCTATTGCCTGAACTGTGTCATGTGCCATTGCCTCAAGTTCTTTCCCGCTATCTGAAACAAGTACGTCGATTATTGCATGGGATAGAAATGCTCTGAGCCCTGCCTTGTGTACCGCTTTCGCAACATCCTCAACGAAAAAGTACATGTCCAAGAAACATGTTGTTCCAGTTCTGATCATTTCTAGGCATCCAAGTTGGGCTCCTGCGTTACACAGCTTACCTGTTAGCTTCTTTTCAATTGGCCAAATCTTCGTATCCAACCATTCTCGAAGAGGCATATCATCAGCGTAACCTCTTAGAAGCGTCATAGACAGGTGTGTATGTGCATTGATTAGTCCGGGCAGAACGACCTTTCTCCGTCCATCGAGTACATGCTCTGCCTCGCAACTGATCTTGTCAGCTGTCTCTACGATTCTTCCTTCATCTACGTAGATGGACTTGTTGCGCAGCACTTCTCTTGAACTGTTCTGTGCCAGAATCCATTCGCAATTGTCTATTCTAAGCGACAAGTCAATCCCCAGCGAATCCTAGGATCATTATGCCAGTCAGCCGGCAGGACTATCAAGTTACTTGAGTGCAAATGGAATATCCGTCACTCTATTGTTGCGTGTCTGCTTAACATGTCCTTCTCGGTCTTGCCAAGTGTACGCATTAGTTCAACTATGATGCTGTCGAAGAAAATGAGGGCCGAAACCTCGAAGACGGTTCCAAGCGGCGCCAAGGGTTCGTGGGCGCCAGTGATCTGTCTAAGGAAGTAATCGGTCTCTCCTGAGACTTTGGTTCTTCCCTTGACCAAGACAATGTGGTCTGCCAGTTTCCCAAGATCTGAATCTTTGTGAGAAGTGATGGCAATGATCTTGGCTCCGACTTCCTTTGCGATTTCAGACGCGGTGACTACCAGTTTGGTTGTTCCCGATCCAGAGATCGCTATGATTAGGTCGCCCTTCCCTATTGCTGGTGTTATGGTCTCACCTATTACGTAGACATTAAAACCGAGATGCATCATTCTCATAGCGAATGAACGGCCCACCAATCCACTTCTGCCCACGCCGATGATGAGGATGCGTCTATCCTTGGCCTCGATGATCCATTTCACCATCTTGTCAACTTGATCAGACTGAACCTCGGAGAGAGCCTCATTGGCGAACCTAACTATCTCTTTCCACGCATTGGCAAAAGTGATGAGAGCCAACCTTACATGACCACGAGAACCTAGAATTGACAGGCACTGTTTTTGTATTTTGCGGTTGAGAAAGCCATTTTGTGCACCGTTGCCCCTGAGACCGGGCCTCCGAGAAAGACCTTGTTCTTTAGGTCTTGCTTATGGTTGCCATCTCATCCAAGGCCAGATATGTGGCATTCTTATAGGGATGTCGAAGGTTGGTAGTGGAACGTACAAATTGATGTAGACAGCGATGACCACAAAGGCGATTGTGGTAAGCACAGTAAGATAGTCAGTGAGCCTCATCTTCAATACCACTAATGGTTCTCTTTTCTCAGTTGTCCCGAAGGCTCTTGACTCCAACGCCTCAGCCAGTTCAACGCTGCGTCTTATTGCGTTCACAATCAGTGGTATCAGAATTGGGACGTAGTTCCTTATCCGTTTCAGCAAATTTCCTTTTTCCAGTTCTAGGCCTCTTGATTTCTGTGCATCAACAACTGTTTGAGCATCAAGAGCCATCGTTGGAACAAGTCTCACCGCGGTTGTGAAGGTGAAGCATAGAGTGTAAGGAATCCTCATGCGCTCTAGAGCCAGCCCGAGATCGTCAGGAGAGGTTGTCATGAAGAATATGGAGAAAGAGGAGATTATTGAAAGGAACCTGATTGTCATGGAAAGTGAGAATGTGAAGCTGGTCCCCGTTATGAAGTTCATTGCAAATATTAGTAGGGCCAGAAGTGCTCCTCCCTTCATCGATTTCATCCATCGTCTCGTTGACTTAGCCATGTACACCAGAGGTATCTGGATCAAGAGCACCGCTGACAGTGCGTAGATATTGGAGAAGAGAAGAGCCACAGCGAAGATTCCAATTGTCAGCACAAACTTTGCTCTCGGATCCATATCGTGGAGGGGCGTTGGAAGCTTCGAGAATTTGAAGCCCTCAAACATTCTTATGGACATCATCTCACCTTTCTGAAAGCCTCAAGAAGGCAGGACCGCGCAGTGTAGACATCAATCACATCTTGGGCTAACCCCAGGTCTTTCAGCGAACTCATTAGGCTTGACATTTGAGGGCGTATAAGGGAACATTGATTCGCTAGACCGTCATCAGACAGGATCTTGTGTGCAGGCCCATCGGCGACAACGTTTCCTCTGGATAGGAGAAGAACGCGTGGCTTGCACTCAGCCACGAATTCGACATCATGAGTAACCATGATGACTGTCTTTCTTTGGGATACAAGTTGCAGTATGAAGTTTCTCAGCCGATCCTTCTGCAGGTAGTCCTGACCTATTGTAGGTTCGTCGAGGACCACATGCTTCGGGTTCCATACAAGAACAGACGCCAGAGCGACTCTTTTCCGTTCTCCCCCACTCAGCGTAAAGGGTGAAGAATCACAGTATTCAGAAAGGTCAAGTGTCTCAAGTATACTGTTAGTCCTCCGTTCGATCGTCGCCTCATCGTATCCAAAGTTCTTCAGAGAGAAAGACACCTCTTCCTTGACGGTTTCACAGAAGAGTTGATGATCTGGATTCTGAAAGACCAGACCAACGTCCCTAGAGATGGATGCAACGCTCCTCTTTCTCGTGTCAACGCCGTCGATGAGAACCCGACCCTTCGTAGGTTTGTTCAACCCGTTGAAGTGCTTGATCAGGGTCGTTTTTCCTGCTCCGTTTTCCCCCATTATCGCGACGAATTCTGAATCTTCTATCTCAAGATCGATTCCCTTGAGAACCTCGTCCCCGGTAGGATAGGCGAAGTGAAGCATCTCAGTCTTAATCATGAACCAAGACTCCTCCTCAAAAGAGATGATGCTTCCTCAACTGTCACGGGAATAGTGGGGAATGGCATTCCTTCCTTCTGGAGTAACTGTGCCAAGAAAGTTATGCGTGGAATACCGACTCCGATGAGACGAGCTCTCTCATTGTAGACCTCAGAGGGTTTCCCATCGAGAATTACTTTACCCGCATCCATTATTATGATTCGATCTGCGTATTGAGAAGCAAGATCGAGTCTATGCTCAACTAGAACAATTGTGATGCCCATCTGTCTGTTTAGACTATGAACAACCTTGAGTATCTCAGCCGCCGATCTTGGATCAAGAAATGATGTTGGCTCATCAAGAACCATAACCTCAGGTTTCATGGCCAAGACGGCCGCTATAGCCGCACGCTGCTGCTGACCTCCTGAGACTTCATATGGAGCTCGGTGACGTAGACTGGAGATTCCCGTCACTTGGAGCGCCCATTCAACTCTCTCTCTAGTCTCAGCCCGAGATAATCCTAGATTCTCAGGTCCGAATGCCACATCTCTCTCGACGCTCAAAGAGAAAAGCTGGTTTTCTGGATTCTGGAAAACGAACCCCACTTTCTTGGAAAGTTCACTCGTTGGACACTGCCGAATGTCCAATCCGCATACAACGACATCACCGTGAAGTTCGCCAGAATAGAAGTGTGGAATCAATCCATTTAGACATCGGCAGACCGATGTTTTGCCGCAGCCACTTGGCCCCGTGAGGACTACGAACTGGCCTCTATTGATTGAAAATGTAACATTGGCCACGGATGGTTTCTGACTTCCCAAGTAGGTGAATGTGAGATTGTTAATGTCAATAGCGGCCAATCGGGGCGTCATCTCTAGAACTAACGCAGACCTTGACATCTACAAGATCTATTTATTGTTTAGGCGATTCTATGAATCGCTGTGTCAACGTGTGTGGGATATGTTTCGAGAGAAGTTGCTACTCAGCATTGAGTAATGTGAACTGACTAAACATACGCGAGGGAGAATGTGGAGGTGGGCGCGTTGCGCCCAAGAATTCTGTCTTATCGAACACTCTGTTAGTGGCATTCCCGTAATGTGAAACCGTATTGTTCCAGTCGGACGGACAAGGTCCTTCACTGACGGTGAACCAGTTCGGCATCATGTTTCTCTTGTGTTGATGATAGACCTAGACCGAATTGCTAGGTTTCCATTGAGGCGCACACGCGCCCATTATAGTAGTGGAGTCGAGTTTTAATAAGTATTTTCCAAGACAATTGTTAGAAATAGGCCTTCTTAGCCCTACACATTCCTTTTTGGTTGATATGGATCTACTTAGCTTTCAGTCGCTTTGACAAAAGTTCACTGAACTTTGATGAAGCAGTTTCAACTTGGCCTATTCCGTTGACTCCGGCCGCTGACTCGTGTCCGCCTCCCGTTCCATTTAGGGCGTCACCAAGTGGCTTGGCTAGATCCCTTCCTAGATGGATCCCTGTCTCGCTGTTGAACTGTCTACACGACCTCATACTGACTCTCAATTTGCCCATTTTCTCTCCCGCGGCCATGGCAACATGAGCGCCTAAACCTAGGAAAGCTCTTGCAGCAGAGGCTTGATGAGAACGGATGACGGTGGTGGCGATGATCCATTTTCCAATTCTTCTGATCTCGACTCTCCGAGCGGCCTTCAGCCTTGCCATTCGTTCAGAGTGACTCATTGGACAAGTTAGAGTTGAGATAGCTTCCTCAAGTTGAGCACCTCTTCGAATGAGAGAAGCGGCTATCTCAAGGGTATCTGCAGTTGCGATCGTGAAGTGTCCGCTGTCATATGTCATTCCGAATAAGAGAGCCCGTGCAGAAGTTCTATCAATCTCCACATTGAGTCTCTGATACAGTCGAAAAATGATCTCACATGTCGATGTTGATCTTTCATCAATGATTGTTAGAGATGCGATTGTTGATGTTTCAGGATGGCGTGCGTGATGATCTATCACCACGACTGGTTTCTTCGTGTTCTTCAATTGCTCTCTCCAGTCACCAAGTTGACTCGTTGTATTCGTATCAACTAAGAAGATAACGTCAGTCTGGTCTAACCTTGCTTCATATTCGAATCTGGCGTGAATCTTCTCGACTACGGTTTTCGAGATTCCGCCTACGCCCTCGGGTGCAAGAAGACATGTCCTGATCTTGGGATTCAGTTTCTTGAGAAGTCTCTGTAGAGCGTAGGCTGAACCCACAGCATCGGGATCTGCATTGTGATGACAGACAATCGTTACTCGTTTTGATGATCGAACCAATTGCCTTAATGCTTTGACTTTCTGCAGAGTCCCAGCTCCATTACCTTCCCCTCAGCAGATTTGAATGCAGCTTTTGCTGCTTCTTGAACAAGGTTCTTCATATTCTCGTCTCCCGCAACTAGACTCGCTGAAACGTCTACTCTTAGATTCAGGGGCTTGAATCCTGAGGCTTCGACTATGATGTTGAGGTCTTCAAGTCTCTTCGGAGGCACCTTACTTAGAAGAGCCTGTCGCGCCGCCTCTTCAGCAGCCTTGCAGATCTTTTCAATCTCCGCTGCAGTTGGAGCTCTCTTAAGAGATATGCTCAAGCGGATTCACGTCTGAGAAATCGTATGACGAAGTTGGTCTAACTATTCGGTTGATGTAGGTTTCAGTCTCTCTTGCAGCTTCTGTTGGGTCTCTTTCACTCGTTCGCGCGTCCGTTCCTCTTGTTTGCCAAGAACTGTGACCCTCGTATTCAGCAACTCCTTCTTCTCCTTCAATTCCGTCAGCAAAGCTTGCCTATCAGCCTTCAACATCAAGCTTCCAACACTCTTGTACACAGGTGTAGCGTCAGTAATCTTCTCCAGTTCAGTAATCGCTCTATCAGTTTCTGCCAGCTCAATGTCGAGCTGCTGTTTCTGTGTCACTATGGCTTGAAGCGTCTGCTGCATCTGTTGAAGCCTTACAAGTTGCTCTTGAATCTGCGGTGGAAGTTCGCTTTCACTCACCTTTCATATCCTCCAGAATTTAATTTCAGATAGTGGATTCACTGGCTGTAATTTGGTCGCCAGTCTATGTTTTCATTGCAATAAATACTATTCGGACGGTTCGATCTGATTCATTTCGGTTGGGAGTTAGCGTCCTTATTCAGTTCTCTGAAAGATGCCGTGGTTTTCGAAAGTCCCACTATGTATCTCAAGATGGCGTTCATGGAAGCTCTCAACGCCACGATGTCTTTAGCTTTGAATCGCAGATGAATCATTCTTCCCCTTCTCTGTATCTCTACCGTCGACCGCTGAGTAGCAGGCAGCGTTGTTTCAGGCTTCAGAGCTTTCAATATGGCCAGCGCATGCGCAGCCCCATCAAAATTCAATATCACTTCGGAAGTTGCATTTTTCATCTAGCAGTCTCAGCTTTTCCCCAGTCAATTCGACTTATGGTGAAAGATGGTCCGATTCTGGTTTCTGATGGCGGCGAAATCAGTGCCACCCTGATCAGGTTCGAATCTTCTGATATGTGGATTGACACTCTAGAACGTCGAGATAACCCTATATCAAGCAATTCCAATCCAAAAAAGTTAGAGTACCACCCAGCGAACTTGTAGGTTTCGGAACGCAGGGTCTCCGGCGTAGTCACTATCTCAGCCTTTCCCGTTCTACATTTACCGTGTTCTCTTCGCAGTCTAACGTCTTTCAAATAGACTATGAGCTGTGAGGGGGGATCTGTGTCACTGTTCAAAAATTCTATTCTACCCGGTCCTCCCATCCAGCGTGAAACAGTGGCGATGCGATTTGATTTGAGGTTTCTCGCGGCTGCTGCAAGCTCCACTAGACCTGTCTTGCCTCTAGTTAGAAGGATTGTGGATGGGTGTGAATTTGCGAGGTCTTTAGCGAATGATCTGATTCTCTGTGTTGGTCTTCTGCATGTGGTGACAACTATCACTGCGACGCTTCCTCAGAGGCCTCCTTAGCTTTCTTACCTCGCTTTGACTCTACTTTCTTCTCGGCCACACGCTTCGCTCTTCTCGTCCCTTTTGCTGTTGGTTTCTCGGCTGCTTTGGGCTTTTCTTTTCGGCGTTTCTTAACGGCGGTTTTCTCCTCAATCTCTTCAGTCTTGGTTTCGATTGCTGGAGGCTTGAAGCTGGTTGCAACTCTCCGTGATGTTTCGCCCAGTTTCGTGAAGGGCTGATAGGCACCGCCGGCGAATTTGTATCCACATTTTCTACATAGCCATATTCCAACACTTAGTCGTCTAACAGATTCGATTCTGCATCGGGGGCATTCGTGTCTTCTCCGCATTCCAGTGACAATTTCTACGTAGCGCTTTCTGGCGACGGTTCCATATCTGGCTCCAAAGGCTCCCCCGAGTCCGACTTTCTTGCCCAAATCTACTGCACGGCCTCCATCACTTTTGTTCTCATTTCGCTGGATTTGGCCACGGCCATGCTCACCGCTTTCTTCAACTCGTCTATTGAAAGTTCTCCAAGTCCAGCCATCTGCATGGCGCAGATATCTCCGTCCTTTTCCACGGTGACTGTGAGTCTGGCAGTCATCACTTGTTCTTCCTTTAGGCTGGGATCGATTACTATTGAGTTTCCAATCTTTCCCA
>CAZJUU010000063.1:0-8490 GCA_964549295.1 uncultured Candidatus Bathyarchaeia archaeon | reverse complement strand
AGGAAAAAGTTGGAGTGATCAAACGTGCCGCTGGAAAAGTGGAGTAACGAGAAGCATGGGCCGAGGGTTCGACCCGAATCCTTCGGCATCACGCCGCAGATGTACGATGCCATGGTGGACTCCATCAGAAACACGGGCAACGCAAACAGGGCGCATACACCGGGCAATGCTACAACAGGCTTGTAAGAGGCTAGTTCGCCAAATCCAAACTGTCCTCTCAACAGTGGCGGGATCCACCCCACAATGGATGACACTATGAACCCAACCGATATGCCGGCTGCTGATAGGCTGAAGGCAATCCTTCTGCTTCCGGAGGAAGTCAAATCGAGCATCCACGCTATTGATGAGGAGAGGAACATACCCATTCCAACCCCGATGACAAGACTGGTGATGAGCAGTTGAACAAAAGACGTTAAGAGAGGTATCGCGAGAAACGTGAACCCACAGAGAACTGCACCAGTTACAACGAAGAGTCTCTTGCCGTATCTATCGGCCATCATCCCCAGTGGAAGAGCCATTAAAGCGGAGGTAAGCTGCCCAGCAGTTATTATCGATCCAATTTGAATTCCATCTAGACCCAGCTTGGCGAGGTATATCGGATAGATCAGCTGAACAATCCCTATCTGAAAGTATAGGAGAGTTTCGCCTGTGATGAGCAGCTTGACGTCTCGCCCCAAGCCACTATAATATGACAGCATTTTCCATATCATCTTTGGCCGAATTCAGGTCTCACAGTTGATCGAATGTTTGTTTGATATTGCAGAAACCTCATTTATTTGTCTTGGCGACTACGCAAAAAGACCCGTCTTGTGCGAGATGTTGAACTATTTCATCATGGTTTGGGATAGCGGGATCTACGTATCTTAGAAAACCCTGTGACCACTTGATTTCTATGCGCTGAATGTGACGAGCAAAGTTCTTCTTTCAGGGATCTTCATTTCATTTGGTAGTTTCCACTATTGAAGAGTTTTCTTCGCAGAGGTTTCAATCGATGATTTATCATCTGTCACGTCGAAAGGATCGATTTTCTGGATCCTCCGTGAAGAGACTTAGAAACGTGATTAGATTCAACTTCGCATTGTTCCTTGCCATGATGCTCATCTCTATTCCCCTATGCAACAGGGAGGCAAATGCCATCCCCGCATCCAATTCCATAAAGGTTCCGTATCATGCCCAGGAGCTGGACACCTATTGCGCTCCTGCATGTGTAACTATGGTGATCAGATACATTTCCGGAGAGACAGTGTCAACGGACGTTCTTGCTGGGGAAATGAGAACGGACATCAATGGGACAGATCCATCTGTGGTCCATCTTCCATTTGACAACCGCGGTTTCAACCTAGTGGGCGAGACTCATGCCACTCTCGAGGAATTGAAGGAACAGAACTCTCGCGGATACGCTTCAATCGCGTCAGTCTGGTTTGACAAGAATCACAAGCTTGGTCACTATGTTGTGGTGGTGGGATACAACACAACAGGAATATTCGTGAACGATCCTTGGCCCACCGAGTGGGTCCAGCCTGAAGGTAGAACTTCCGGAGAGAACGCGTTTATTCCAAACTCACTTTTCGCTGACCTATGGTCAGTCACATATCAATGGGTACTCGAAGTATCCTACCCACCACACAATCAATCTCAGCCCACCGTATCATACTTGAACCAACTGGTTACAGTGATTCTGTTCTTGGGGGTTATCGTGTCAGTTATGTTGATCGCTCGAAGACGAAGGATTCACCATCAGGCCAGTTTCTAGAGATCTTTTCGCAGTTCTCTCATCGCGTCTTCTATCATCTTCTCTCTCTTTTCCATTATTTGATCATAGTAAAGTATCGCCAAGCCAAAGGGTAGGATCACTATTCCAAAGACTCTGGAGGCCCTAAACTCGTAGTAAGGTGACCACACCGAATCCAAATAGAATGTGTATGAGCTGTTGTAGCTTGTTATCATCAGTAGGTAGTGCCCACTCTTGGTTGCGGGGGCGAAGAACACTATGCCTCTTTCATATTCACTAAGCCCTCTATGGAGCAGGGGTTCTCCTTCTGGTCTTCCGGTCTTAGAGTTGTATGGTGATAGAAGAATGACTGTGGCACCCTCCTTGTCGCTGAGTAAGTTGAGGCTGATAGGTTGACCTGCATCTATTGGTGGTATCACGTAACTGTTGATCCAGTAAGACGTGGTGGCAGAAAACTGAACTCCGGGACCGGCGCCTTTCAACCTTTGAGGAGACTTGTAGTAGGGCATCATGAACCCTACAATAATCAAGATGACTCCGAACACCACTAGGAAATCTCCGACCAGCCGGCGTCTTCTGATCTTCAAGGATACTAACGCCGGTCAGAGAAACTTTCTTGCGTGGTGGCATGCACTGTAGTGGCCCTCGAAGATACACTCTAGTCTCGGTTCCTCCTTGGAGCAGATATCAGTTGCGTATCGACATCGAGGATGGAACCTGCAACCCGACGGTGGGTTGATTGGACTTGGGACTTCGCCTGGTAGAATAAGTCGCGTTGTCTTTCTGGAAACATCTGGAATCGGCACAGCTGCAATGAGAGCCTGAGTGTACGGATTCAAAGATTTGTCGAATAGGCTGCTGGTCTCAGCCAATTCAAAGAGCTTGCCAAGGTACATGACTGCAACTCGGCGACTGATCTGTCGTACCGAACTTAGATCATGAGATATATAGAGGTAGGATAGACCACGTTTCTCTTGAATCTCAGTCAACAAGTTGAGGATTTGAGCTCGAATAGAGACATCCAATGATGAGACAGGTTCATCCAATATGATGAACTTGGGATCGACGGCAAGAGCTCTCGCAATCGATATCCTCTGTCTTTGTCCTCCGCTAAACTCGTGAGGGTACCTTTCAGCATGATACTCTTCGAGACCCACCATTCTCAAAAGTTCGTAGACTCGATGTTTCCATTGCTCTTTTGGGATATGCTTGTGTATGACGAAGGATTCACTGATTATATCGTAGATGGTCATTCGAGGATCTAGTGACGCATACGGGTTCTGGAAGACCATCTGCATGCTTCTTCTTAGTTTCTTCTCGACATCCAGATTATGACATTTGAAAGTTTCAAAAACGTCTACTCCATCAAACCTTACTGAACCTGATGTGGCCTCTTCCAGCCAGAGGATAACTTTGCCCGTGGTCGTTTTTCCACAACCACTTTCGCCTACTAAACCCAGGGTTTCACCAGGCATCAAATCAAAGTTTATTCCATCTATCGCGTGAACTTCTCCAACCTTTTTCCTCTTCACTATGCCCCTTTCCAGAACCTCGAAATGCTTGACCAGTTCCTGAACTTGAAGAAGAGGAGAATGCTGTTCCGATATCATCCTTGTTCCTCTAGGCTGTTCTGCCTTCAAGACTGAGTTCTCTCCACCTGAGGCATGCGACACGGTGTCCCTCTTCGACTGTTTCTAAGATGGGAAGCTCTTTCGAACAGATATCTTTCATGTACTTGCATCTTGGATGAAACACACAACCTGAAGGTGGTTCGATCAGGTTTGGTATGTTTCCCGGAATAACCTCGAGCTTGCGTGTTAGTGCAACGCTCGGTACAGCTTTTAGAAGTGCCTCAGTATATGGATGCCTAGGATCGTTGAAGATTGTTACTGTGTCAGCCTCTTCCATGACTTTTCCAGCGTAGAGAACTGAAACCCTCTCCGTCATATATGCGATGATTCCCATGTCATGCGTTATCATCACAAGAGTCGTCTTGAATTCTTTTTGAAGTTGCCTGAGCAGATCCAAGACTTGAGCTTGTATCGTCACGTCAAGGTTTGTGGTTGGCTCGTCAGCAAACAACAATTTGGGTTCGCACGACAGGGCTCTAGCTATGGCGACTCTCTGTTTCATGCCGCCGCTTAGTTCATGCGGATAAGCCTTCAAGCGTTTCCTAGGTTCTGGGATTCCAACAACATCCAGAAGGCGTGAAGCTCTCTCTTCTGCTTCACTTTTCGTTATTTTCCTATGCAGAGTGATTATGTCTGTGAGCTGTTTCCCGACCGTATAGACCGGATTCAGGGACGTCGTTGGGTCTTGAAAGACGATCGCCATCTTCGGTCCTCTGAGTTTTCGCATCTCCTCTTCCGGTTTTGCCAGGATGTCTTCTCCATCAAATCGGATGGTGCCTGACACGATTCGCCCGGGTTGAGGAACAACTCGGAGAGCAGAGAGTGCGGTAATCGTCTTTCCCGATCCAGACTCACCTACTATTCCTATTGTCCTACCCATCTCGGCTTCGACAGAGACCCCGTTGACAGCTTTGACCACTCCTGCTTCCGTGAAGAAGAAAGTGTGCAGGTCGTTGATTTCAAGAAGTTTGTTGTTCATTTTCTATTCACGCAGTCGCGGATTTAATGCATCCGAGAGGCCGTCTCCCATCAAGTTGAAACCCAGCACGCAGAAAACCACTGCCAACCCTGTAAACAATGAAACCCACCATGTCGTTCTAACGTACGTAAACCCCTCATTCAAGATAAGCCCCCAAGTAGAAGTGTTTGCATCTCCGAACCCGAGGAAGCTGACAACTACCTCGGTCAATATGAAACCCGCAATGTTCAGCGTTGTGTAGACGATCACCGGTGAAAGAATGTTGGGAACGATATGACGAAACAGAAGCCTCATATTGCTCGCTCCAAGTGACCGAGCCGCCTGGACGAACTCCAACTCTCTCACTCGAAGTGTCTCTCCTCTAACCACAAAACTGATGGATGACCACCCGAAGAATGCAAGTATGAGAACTATGAGAGTTAGACCGAGACCTTTGAACACCAATACTTGGAACACCCGAGCGAAGAGAAGTATTAGCAGTAGCGTTGGTATCACAAAGAAGACTTGAGTTATTCCCAAGAGAGCGTGAGAAACTATTCCTCTGAAGTAACCAGCTACGGCGCCAACAGCGATTCCTAGTAGGGTGGCCAAGAAGCTGGCCGCAAGTCCAACATATAGATCGTTCTTGGTCCCATGTATTACCTCACTGAAGACGTCTATGCCAGATTCTTCCACGCCGAATGGATGCTTCCAAGATGGGGGTTCACCTGCTTCTCCTTCGTATAACGGTTGATAACTGCGAGCAGGATAAGGTGCGAGATACGGCCCAAACACTCCAACTATGACGAAGAACGCGACAATCACACTTCCTGCGAGAGCAGACTTGTTTTTCTTGAAACGTCTCCATGCGACTGCCCACTGCGACGCCGATCGTCTATGGGGAGTGGTCTTGCTCATGCTTTTCCACCTATTCTATCCTGACACGCGGGTCCAGCATTGCGTAGCAAAGGTCTGTGATCAAATTTGCAACTAGTACCATCAAAGTGATAACTACCGTTATTCCCTGAACCAATGGAACATCCAGCTGCAATGCAGCCTGCGCGAATGCGTATCCGAGGCCAGGCCATGAAAAGGTAGTTTCGGTAGCAGGGGCGCCTCCTAGCGCTGCACCGAAGGTGAGCCCTACAACAGTCACAACTGGACTTATCGCATTCCTCAGAGCATATCGATAGGTCACAGTTCTCTCGCTGAGTCCGCTCGCCCGAGCGGCAAGTATGTAGTCCTGTCTTAGAACTTCCATCATATTCGCTCTTACAAGTCTCACAAATGTGGCAAGCTCTACGTAGGTAAGAACGATGGCGGGAAGAATCAGATGAGCCAAGTGATCCAAGATGGGGTTTCCACCCCACATGAATGTTATGCCTTGCGCTCCGCTGCTTGGGAGCCAGCCTAGTTCAAAAGAAAAGATAATTATCAACATTATCCCAAGCCAAAATGTTGGCATAGAGTACCCAAATATCGCTATCGAAGTAATCGCATAGTCTGATTTTGAATACTGATTCTTGGCTGAGTAAACTCCCACAGGAATCCCAAGGACAACGGCTAGAATCAATGCCACAACCTGCAGTTCCAGAGTGGTGATCGACCAAGCTCCAATCTGCTGACCCACGGACCTGCCTGTAAGCGATACGCCAAGATCTCCATGCAAAAGCTGCCACAGCCAGAGCAAGAATCGCTCGTGGACCGGCCTGTCTAGATGATAATATCTTGTCAGAGCCTCAATCACGGTGGGACTGGGATTCCTCATGCCTGCCCTGATCAAATCCAGCGGATTTCCAGCAGCGTTTCCGACCACGTAGGTTAGAATTGTCACGCCAAGGAAGACTGGTATCATGAAAAGGAGACGCCTTATCACGTAGCGCCCTAGGCTGGCCAACGGCTTTCCTCCAAGTTGGGTAGTCCTTCGTTCGATTTCAATATAAGCATTGACAAGTCCAGATACAAGACATAAATAGAAAATCTTGTCAATCAATTATGCGTGGTATGAATAAATGCCATTAAGAAAATCAAAGGAAATATCTCAGGGGATTCTACTTGCGGTCTTGGTTTTCCTAACATGTTCCAGCGCAATCCCAATGCTTTTGACTCCAATCCACGCGCAGGAAGCACCGCTGTTTTCAGTGACCCTTATCTGTTCAACAGGTAACCCAGTAAGACGACAATATGCCAGCATAATCACGAGCAACATGATTTCGCTCGGAATCGACGCGAAACTTTTCTACGTAAACTTTGACGTGCTAGCGAACAGGCTTTTCTTCTCGAGCTCTGAGCAGGGAGCTTTGTTTGACAAAGGCGGATACGACATGGGCTTCATTGGATGGGGCTTCACGATTCCGGTTCCAGATATTAGAAGCAGCGTCGACGGCAGGCCAGCGTACCTTGCTCCAGCAGGAAGCAACTACGCACTCTATAATAACCCAGAGGTGAACACGGATTTTGACAAGGCTTACGCAACCACGGACCAATCTGTAATAAAGGAGTTCATTAACAAAGCCGAAGAAACCATCTTCTATGACAAGCCCTACAACTTCGTCTACGAGGTAATCGACACGGTTCCAAGAGACCAGAAGTGGACCGCATGGGGAAGCAAAGACCTCTACAGCGTTGTCACGTACCCCGATATTCAACACTGGAGTGGTGGCGAAGAACTCACATTTGCCGAGGCTAGCAACGTCTTTCCGGGCAACACATTGAACCCGGCGACAACCACAGCCTCGAACAGCTTCTATGCGTTGTACATCTACGGAGCAATCATGGGGCCTTGCGTGACTGGAGGAACTGGAGCATCCCTTCAAGAGGTTGATGCACGTGATTACTCACTGATTCCAGGCCTTGCAGAGAATATTGCGACTAGCGCTGACGGCAAGGACTGGACGTTTACCATTAGAAAAGGAGCCCAGTTCCAGAGCGGGGTCGAAATAACTGCAGACGACTTTGTGTGGACTCAATGGGTAATAACTAATCCATTATCTGCATCTGTCGGTCTGGGCAGCAACATAATGTACTTGGGAAATGTCGTTGACTTCACGTTTCTAAATGGAACCACAGTTACACTTGACAACAGAGCAAGCCCCGACGAACCGGAGAGGCATGGATCATGGAAAGTACTTGACAAGTATACGTTCCAATTCCATCTTCCAGAAGTCTATGCTTTCACAAGCTACACATACGCAGCATTTGCTCCGTATCCAAAACACATTCTAGAGAAGTTTGCACCTGAGACCTGGGACACGTTGCCCTTAAGCACAGCGAGCGAAGCCGTAACATACACTTGGGACAAGAATATCTACGGAGGATCCGGATCGTACACGGCTGTTGGCCCAGTTGGTGCCGGACCATACTACTTGGAAAGCTTCGACTTTACAAGAAACTTGGCCACATTGAAGAAATTCCACAACTACTGGAACGCTTCCGGACTTGAAGCTCTCGGGCAATTCACAGTAGAAACATACAAGGTTGTCTGGATCAGCGAAAAAGACGCAGCAATCGCAGCCCTAAAGAACGGTGAAGTCAACGTCCTTGACAACAACTATCAGTTAGCAAAAGATAAAGCAACACTTGAGGGAATGGGCGCAACGGTGTGCATAGCCCCTGAACTCGGCTGGCAAGAACAAGCTTTCAACATGCGACACCCCGTGTTCGGCACTGGAGTCGACACACCTGTAGGCAAGAGTGACCCATCAAAGGCAGCCGAAGCTGCAAGACACGTAAGGACAGCAATTAGCCACATTATTCCGAGAGAACAGATCGTCAACCAACTCTTGGCCGGATCCGCGTACCCGCTAGCAGGTATGCTCGGACCAGGATGGGGAAAATGGTACAACCCCAACTTGAAACCAGACGTCTATGACCTCAACGTAGCAGCAGAAGAACTCCGCGCCGCCGGGTACACAGTGTCAATTACACCGCCTCCAAAGATTGCCTATGGAGGAACACCATTATTCGGAGGCTCGATAAACGTCCACGGGACTGGAAGCGCCTCTCGAATGATGGTCGTAATTGAACGAAGCACAGACGGAAACACCTGGGTTCCAATCGCAGCTACAGTAGCTGACGACAGTAGCAACTATGAAGTCTCGGTGCCAGGACCACCAGCATTCGGAAATGTCTACTACCGCGCCAATTTCACCGGATACACAGTGAACGAG
>CAZJUU010000062.1:0-8608 GCA_964549295.1 uncultured Candidatus Bathyarchaeia archaeon | reverse complement strand
AGATTCTTGGCTACATAATGGCTAAAGGTGCACAATCAGGCTACGAGATCGGACCGTGGGTGTGCGATCGGAACACAACTGAATCTGCGGAAACTTTGCTGAAGACAGAGTTGACTCAAATGGAAGGAAGGAGAGTCGAAATCACAGTTCCCAAAACCGATGCTGTTGTTGCCCGTTTGTTGAAGGCTTCTGCATTCTTGCCAACAGGTGAAGTCGTTGAGATGTTCAGAGGCAGCTTGCCTAGAAGATGCTCGAGATCAATTTTGGCGGTTGCAGGACTAGAAAAAGGATAAACACATTCTCTTTGCGGAAGTGACGACCTACTGCTCTATTCTCGTGCTAGTACTTTTCAATTTCTCCGTGAATCTGACCAGCTTTGAGTAGAGCCAGATGGTGTATATCTTTCGGCACTCGGAGTCTGCCAGTATTCCGGATACTAGCTAAACAATGCAGCGCTTCACGGTCTATGTCGTCTTCAAGGGTCAGGGTTCCACTGTTCTCCAGAACGAACTTGCCCACTTCGCCGTGAATTCCAAGCAGATCAGCCTTTGAGACCGCGACTGAACCAGATATCGCTATTTTTCGTTCCTCTGAAGCATGTTGTATGTCTCCATCGAGTTTCTTGAGGTACTCTTGTATCGCGTCATTCATCAGGTGAGCCACGTTCTTTCCCTGCTCCTTGGCACGGGCTACAACTTTGTTATACATCCCTCGATCCAGTCCTCTGATCAGCACAGTGTTTGCAGCCATGTTGATCATGCTCTTATTGCTAGATGGTAAAACATGATTTACGAAGTTATCTCTCTTATCTTGTCTATCAGTCTAGCATATAAATCTTGTTAATGTTTTAAAGCAGGTCGAAACGATATACGTGTTGAGTCGGTTCTTCTCGACATCGCGTTGAACGAGCAGATCGGCTCGGTGGAGACTATGATAAAGAAGCCGAAACCCAGAGGCAAGGGCGATAGAATCAACCAGTTGAAGAAGTGTGAATGGTGTAACCAGTACCTGCCAAATGAGAGATATCACCTAAGGATATGCCCTGACTGTCGAAAGACAACCCTCGAAGCTATCAAGAAGGATCTGCTTTAGATCTCCGTTGTTTTTGTCAGACTGGCCAGTCCGGAACATTTCCGGGCAAATGCAAAACGTGAGGCCCTGCTCCGTGATCTTCGATTCTTCTTACAGCTGATAGGTATGAGACGTGCCCGACCTTGAACTTCCCTCCGAATCTTGAGTTAATTCCGTTGGTCTTCTTCTGAAAGATGTGAAATGCTTCTCTTTCGCTGAATGAAGTCATCACAGCTGGAGAAGAGGCCCGCCTCAGTTTGCGCAAATTCTCAGGGTGTGGCCTGAACTCTCAGAGTTGTGCCAGAGTTGGCAAACCGAAATAGTCTTGATTGCAGCCATTCAGCTGAATTCCCATGTGGCCATGGCCTGATGGATCTTCACCGTACCTATGGTCAGAACCAATCGATATTCCATTTGTCTCAGTAAGGACTCTCGTAGACCCATGTTGTTTGGGCTCCCCGATAAGTCGACTGCATGCCGCTGTCGATGGTGGACCCAAGCCACTGGTCTGCGATTGATTAGAGCGACGCTACGTGCTTCCAAAACCAGCCTCGTGACCATCTCGATTGAACCACGATATTCTTCTATTTCATCTGCCTATGGAACGGTCGATCAGTCAATTGACAAAATCTGTACTGCAATCCGCAACGCGACGAGTCATCCATGAGGACCTCTTACTAATCGCTTGAGTTCTTGACTAGAATCGCATCCTTTGAAGCAACTCTCTGGCAATGGACTGTCATAAATCTCGTTTCACAAGCTTCATTCTTCAACAAATAGATCTCCAGAACTATGGTGTGGGACTATTAGAGCGATCGAATTCACTTGGCTTCGGCGTCATGGTGAATGACCCAAGACCTAAACAAGGCTGCATGAGAAAGATTTGTTTAGGAAGTACAATTGTGAGTAGTAATCACTACACAACTTTATACAAAAAAGTCAAAAACCGTTAAACAAGAGGTCGCCTGTAGTTCAGTAACGGCGATAGAATTTCTATTGCCATCCTTCTGAGGCGATTGTCACCATTGGATCAACCAGCAGATCTTTCACGCGAGTCTGTTACGACCGAAGCTGTTGAAACTCTAGAATCAAGAATCTCTCAGATTAGAAAGAGAGACGGCAGAATCGTAGACTTCGACGCCGCGAAGATTACGAACGCGATCTTCAAGGCTGCTATGGCAGTGGGACAGAAGGATGAGAAGATGGCGGAAGCGCTTTCCCAAAGAGTCGTTCGTATTCTCAACGAGAAGTATGATGGACGATCCACACCAACTGTTGAGGATATCCAAGATATTGTCGAGGATGTACTAATTGAAACAGGCCATACGAGGATGGCTAAGGCTTACATCCTCTACCGTCAACAGCGCAAGACGATCCGTGAAACTAGGTCAATGCTCCTTGACTCTGAGCTTGATGGGAGAATTTCGCCAAACGCGATAAGCGTC
The DNA here is from genome assembly GCA_964549295.1 of uncultured Candidatus Bathyarchaeia archaeon. GTDB lineage: Archaea > Thermoproteota > Bathyarchaeia > 40CM-2-53-6 > CAVXDP01 > CAVXDP01. The sequence continues at coordinate 6,092 of CAZJUU010000062.1, read as the reverse complement.
CTGGAACGCAGGTACCTCAAGAAAGACGATTCGGGCCGACCGATTGAGACCCCCGCTGCAATGTTTCGCAGAGTTGCAAGGAACATTGCCAGTGCAGACTCCCTTTATGATCCAAATGCAGAGGTAAAGAGAACCGAGGAAGAATTCTACAAACTGATGACCAACCTTGAGTTCCTCCCAAATTCACCAACTCTTATGAATGCTGGTCGCGAACTACAGCAACTATCAGCTTGCTTTGTTCTACCAGTCGAAGACTCAATGGAGAGTATATTCGAAGCCATCAAGAACACCGCACTCATTCACAAGAGTGGTGGAGGCACTGGCTTCTCATTTTCTCGAATTAGACCGAAAAATGATACAGTCTTCTCAACGAAAGGAGTGGCCAGCGGCCCTGTATCTTTCATGGCAGTGTTCGACGCTGCCACAGAGACTGTGAAGCAGGGTGGAACCAGACGTGGCGCAAACATGGGCCTCCTCAGAGTCGACCACCCCGACATAATAGAGTTCATTTTTGCAAAGGAAGACAATGATAGACTCAACAACTTTAACATATCAGTCGCAGCAACCGACAAGTTCATGGAAGCCGTGGAGAAAGATGAAGAGTACGAACTTGTCAACCCTAGAACTGGAGAGACCACAACAAAGCTCAAAGCTCGACGCGTCTTCAGCCTAATTGTTCATCAAGCCTGGAAGAATGGGGAACCAGGCATGATATTCATCGACCAAATGAACAAGGACCATCCCACTCCCGAAATAGGCAAAATCGAAAGCACCAATCCGTGCGGCGAACAGCCACTTCTTCCCTACGAATCATGTAACCTAGGATCTATCAACCTTGCGAGAGTTGTAAGAGACAAAAAGATCGACCATGACGTTCTTGCCAAGATGATAAGGACTGCGGTTCATTTTCTCGATAACGTCATTGACATGAATCGATACCCCCTCAGGCAGATTGACGAGGTTACGAAGGCGAATAGGAAAATTGGCCTTGGTGTCATGGGGTTCGCTGACATGTTGGCGCAAATGGAAGTCTCATACGACTCAGAGGAGGCGCTCAAGATAGGGGAAGAGACCATGGAGTTCATTCAGCGCGAATCAAAAGAAGCAAGCGAGGATCTGGCCAAGAAACGAGGCGTTTTCCCCAACTACGAACGAAGCACCTACTCCAAAGGTGGTCCAAGGCTCCGAAATGCCACAACAACCACAATCGCACCGACAGGAACTTTGAGTATAATTGCCAACTGCTCAAGCGGGATCGAGCCGATATTTGCGATTTCATACATCCGTAACGTGATGGACAACACGGAACTTCTCGAAGTAAACCCCATATTCGAATCGGTCGCTTACAGACGTGATTTTCACAGTGACGAGCTCATGAGGAAAATCGCTGAATGCGGTTCCATTCAAGGTCTAGCTGAAATACCTCCTGACATTCGACGGGTCTTCGTGACTTCACATGATATATCTCCAGAGTGGCACGTTCGCGTTCAAGCAGCATTTCAGAAGTATACAGACAACGCTGTGTCAAAGACGGTGAACTTCCCTCATGATGCGACTCCAAAAGATGTGGAAAAGGTGTTCATGTTGGCTTACAGGCTTGGATGCAAGGGCATAACTGTGTACCGTGACGGAAGTCGCGACGAACAGGTCCTTAACATCAACATGGTCAACAAGACAAGTGTCGGTGGAAACATTATTCGACCAGTCAATTCCGAGTACAATGGCGGATGCAGGAACTGCACAATATAGAAGCGTTACACATCGACCGCTTTAGTTTTTGCGAAGCGTTCCAAGAACGAGTCTTGAAAAGGAAAATGCTGCGACAACTGACCCGCCAATCATGATGGACGTCCCAACGAGACGTAGAGGTTGGCGAACTCCTGCGTAGTTCACGTGAAATGTCTGTAACCGAATAGTTGATTGGGATGGATTGTACAAATACCAAGCCCACTCCATGACTGATGTCTTCTCATCAACGCTTATGGTAACGGTGGTTTCCAAAGCGCTGCCATACCACTCATAGAAGACGCTGTTGGTTTCATACCAAATCGAGCGAAGCCAGAAGCTTCCATTGGCCTTCAAACGTATGTGGAAGATCCAACCGTCAGGACTTTTTTCAGGTGGCGCACGAACGCCCCAAGCCAGACGCACTGAATTGGGATCGAGCGTCGAGTCATCTTCAAGCCAAAGTTCACCTTCCAGTCCGATGAACGTTCTTCGCTCCATCATCAAGTAACCCACAATGCTGACGACAGAGCCGATAACGAGCAGCGCGATTAGCAGAGCGCTGATGGGCTTCATTTCCAAAACTCCCAACCTAATTTTTGTTAGGTCACAGAACAATCTTTCGATTAGTGAACTACATGAAAAGAATGTTTAAAGTGACCCTAGCAACCACTGGTAGTCGGATTCCGAACTGGAATCGAAGCGGCGGTGGCAGAGTGGTCTAATGCGCCGGCCTCGAGATCCGCGAAGGCGACTATATAGCCGGTAGGCCTCGCGGCCTACGCCGGTTCAAATCCGGCCCGCCGCGCCAATAATTTCGCAACCGGCGTGTTGGTGCCTAATTCAAGGAAGATTGGACATGGTCCCCCTGCCCGATAGATTGCGCCATGCGATGGACAGCGTGGCGTCCGCGGGATTTCAGCTAAGCAGAGACGCTTTTGATTTTCTGAGCACGTTGGATGATCAGCAAGTTGACAAATGGATTCGTGAGGCTTTAGGAAAAGCAAGTCAAATGTCTCCTCGACCGCTGGTGATAACAAAAGACTTCTTCAGCCTCAAGACACCTATCGAACCTGAGCCTGGTGTGGCTTCTAGCGTTGCTGTCACAAGAGTACCAGCTACTGATGTCCCGTCACGCATTGAAGTCCTAACGGATTCTACCAAGAGCATCGCCTCCAAGGGCAGTTTTGACTCATTCGTCAAGTACTTTCGAGATCGCTTTGAGAGAATGTCAACAATTCTCTATCAGAGACCTGATGTGAAAGGAGCAAGATCGGTAGGAGATGCTCTCAATGCCCCACAGAATGAAAAAACGAAGTTCATTGCTATGATCATGAGCAAACGTGAGAGAAAGGGGAAGATCTTCTTCGAGATCGATGACCTCGAGAACACGGCCACGGTGCTAGTCGTTGGCGACGCGGACAGAAACCTATACGACATCGCTCAGAAACTCTCACTTGATCAGGTGGTTTGCATCGAGGCCGTGAGGGGAAGAAATGACCTTCTCGTAGCCAAGAACATCTACCTGCCAGAGATCCCGGACCGAAAGCCTGCCAAGGCCTCCGAACCGGTTAATGTGGTCTTGATTTCCGATATACATTTTGGAAGCAAGACATTTCTGGAATCAGCTTTCGAGAGGATGGTGCTCTGGCTGAATGGTAGAGTGGGCTCGGCTCAGCAAGTGGAACTGGCCGGGAGAGTCAAATACGTGGTCATCGCTGGTGATCTGGTGGACGGAGTGGGGATATACCCACACCAAGAAGAAGAGCTAGCTGTTCGCGACATATACGAACAATATCGACTTGTGGCACGATTCATTCAGCAGATCCCTGAGTACATGGATGTGATCTTGATTCCCGGCAACCATGATGCAACAAGACAGTCGCTTCCTCAGCCGGCTATACCATGGGAATATGCGCGACCAGTTTACGAGAGTAGAAAGGTGATCTCCGTCAGCAATCCGTCAGAGGTAAGGCTTCACGGCGTGAACCTGCTTCTCTACCATGGCACCAGCCTCAACGATGTTATGGCATCGGTTCCCGAGATGGAACTTCACGCCCCGGAGAAAGCGATGGAGTACCTTCTCAAGTGCAGGCATCTCGTTCCAGCGTATGGCATGGCAGCTTCTATCGCTCCAGAAGATGAAGACCATTTGATCGTACATACCCCTCCTGACATATTTCACTCTGGGCATGTGCATGTGCTGGGGCGTAGAAACTATCGTGGTACCTTAATTGTTAACTCTGGCGCTTGGCAGGGACAAACCGACTATCAGAGAAAGCTTGGACTCGAACCGACTCCAGGCATACTTCCAGTAGTCAACCTTCAGACGCTTCAATTGCATACGATTAATTTCCTGTCGGGTGAGCTTGAGTCACTTCTTCGCGTAGCCTAGGCCTGCACCGACGATTCCCAAGGTTATTCCTACGATCAGTCCCCCGAGCACTACTAAACTGATGAGCGAGAAAATGAGCACTATTGTCGCACCCGCCCTTTCCTTTCCAGGAATGTATATGAGGGCCCCACCGACCATCATGAGAACGCCTGCAACGAAACCCATGATTATCACTATTAGTCCGTATGGAATTAGGATCCCCAGCCCTAGTGCACTTAGAATCGCTTGGAATATTGGAAAGAAGAGTAGCGCCAGAAGGGTCGTGACTAGGACTATTCCCCCAGCTATCACAGAAACAACTAAGCCGGCTGATGCTCGAGGAACCAAAGGAAGCGCGCATTGTGGGCACGCTGGCAACACCTTGAAGTCCTTTCTACATTGATGACAGTAAGGCATCGAATCACCAATTGGGTATTAGTAGTGGGGTTCTATTTTTAAGATATTTCATGGGGCCCCATGACTATCCTCATGGTGCGTCCAGTGACAAAGTTAGGCCTTTGGCAACTATCCCCGCAATTCTGATGGGTTCGGGAAGTCTGCTGAGTCTGGCAGAGCGTTTTATGAGATCCCGTGCCTTCTGCACCGTAGTACCCACAACCTCAAAGAAGAGCGGGGGCTCTGCCTTACAGCTTCGAATTTGATGAATTGATCCTAGCCTACTAATGATCGCCCATCTAGTCCTCCAGTCTTCGAAGTGTAGTGTTAGGGCTTTCTTGACGGAATGATTGTCTGGTCGACTTCCAGAAATTATGATGATTGGCTTTCGACGCTTCTTTGAGATTATGTGGGGGTCTATGAGATTGAAGCCCGCAAATGAGATCCCGCTCAATAGAACCGCATCGAACCTAAGGCCGTTAAGAAGGCGATTCAACGTGGCGGTCGCATCCAATCCGTCAACAGTAACCTTTCCCATTCGGAGGGCGACTATTCTAAATCCTTCAACAAGAACCGCCACAAGCAATGCGGAGTGTGGTTCACGAGTGACGAAGCTCCGACCCTGGAAACTGCCGTCGTCAACTCCCACAAGTCTATCGTGATAGTTTTCCTTGAACTGGTGCTGGAATATGGGAGAGAAGGCGACAGACCGATGCGTCCCCGGAGTATGTTGCCGCAATAGTCCTCCTCTCAATTCCCAGTCGAATCTTCTTGGTCCTTCCATAGCGACCGAAGTTCACCACTCTAGCATTCACAACGCCCATTATATCTAGCTCGTTCACCAGTCCACTGACACGTCTCTGAGTGAGTGGTTCAATATCGGCCTTACTGCACAGTTGACGATATAAGTCGTATAGATCGCCCGTGATCACTCCGTCAGGAAAATGATTCTCCAGGAGGTGCGTCCCTATGACAACAATCTTTGGGTGGAGAGGTAAGGACTTTAGCACTTCCGAAACTCGATCATACTCTATCTTCCGTTCAGCGGATCTAATGTGATCTTCCTTCACAACGACGCCTCCCTCTCTTTCTGCAAGCTCTCCTGCAACCCGCAGAAGGTCTAATGCACGTCGGGCATCTCCATGTTCTCTGGCCGCTAGTGCTGCGCAAAGGCGTAACGAAGAATCACTCAAGGCTTCTTCAACAAAGGCTGATCGAGCCCTCTCCAGCAGGATGTCGTACAACTCATCAGCGAGATATGGTCTGAATACTACTTCCTCCTCACTAAGACAACTTAGCACGCGAGGATCCAAGAACTCTTTGAAGTGGAGATCGTTGGATACTCCTATGAGTCCAACCCAGCTATCCGTGAGGGTTTCGTTTATTCTAGTAAGTTCGTAAAGTAGGCTGTTTTCTTCTTTGCACTTGACGAGCGCGTCAATCTCGTCGAGTGTGACAATGACCATTTGACGCTTACGGTTCAGTATGTCACGAAAGCGATCTACGAGTTCTGCGACGGCGAGCCCTGTGAAGGGAACGGTTACTCCCAGCGATCTGCAAAGGTCTGCGATCACTCTGTAGTTTGTACCAGTGAGGC
>CAZJUU010000061.1:0-8620 GCA_964549295.1 uncultured Candidatus Bathyarchaeia archaeon | reverse complement strand
AAACTTTAAAATGAACCCTTCATGAGCCACTAGAAACTGAGTCCAAGATAAATACGATCCTCGGACACTGCCAGAAGAGAGAAATCATGCGAAGACTCGTTCACAGAGGCGTATTGGTCCCCCAGGCGTACGATCCAAAAGGCTTCCATATCCTTGTAAAAGGGGAAAAGATAGCCTTGAAGCCGGAGCAGGAGGAGATGGCGGTCGCCTGGGTCAAGAAACTGGAAACCGAATATGTCAAGGATCCAGTATTCGTTCGGAACTTCTTCAAAGATTTCTGCGACGCTCTTGGACTGAAGGAAGTCCTGGAACAAGGCAGCTTTGAGTTTTCTGAGATAGTGCAATTTGTAACTGACGAAAGAAATCGCAAGTTGAGCATGTCCAAGGAAGAGAAGAGGAAAATCGCTGCGGAACGTAAGGCTATGCGCGAAGCCAACAAGGAGAAGTATGCATACGCAGAAGTGGACGGTCAGCGAGTTGAACTTGGCAACTACACTGTAGAACCGCCCTGCATCTTCATGGGCAGAGGCAAACATCCGCTTCGAGGCAGATGGAAGAATGGTGCGACGGAGAGTGACGTGACGTTGAACCTTTCTCCTGATGCACCGACACCCAGAGGTAATTGGAAGGAAAGAGTCTGGCAGCCGGATTCGATGTGGGTGGCTAGATGGGATGATAAGCTCCGTGGAAGAGAGAAGTACATTTGGCTAAGCGATACTTCGGTTCCAAAACAGAAACGTGAGATCGAAAAGTTTGACAAGGCTTTAGAACTTGAAAACCTGATTGGCAAGATTAGAACCCACATAGATTCTGGACTTAGTTCAGATGATCCAAAGAGACGCAAGATAGCAACTGTATGTTACCTCATTGACGCGTTGAAGTTTCGTGTAGGCGATGAGAAAGACAAGGACGAAGCTGACACGGTTGGCGCAACTACACTTAGACCAGAACATATCAAGATCAAACCAAACGGCTTAACCACATTCGACTTCTTGGGAAAAGACTCTGTTAGATTCCAGAAGGACATCATGCTACCTGAAGCCGTGGTCAAGAACATACTAGAATTCAAGAAAGATGCCAAGTCTCATATGTTTAAGGGAGTCAGATCCGACAACGTCCGAGAATTCCTGAGTGAGGTTTCTCCAGGTCTCACAGCCAAAGTATTCAGAACATACCACGCAACGAAGGTGGTAAAAGAGTACCTCAAGAAAGCAGACATTTCCAAGGAAGATCCAAGCTATTTGAAAAGACATGTTGCAACAATGGCTAACCTTGAGGCGGCGAAGATCTGTAATCACAAGAGAAAACTTCCGAATAAATGGCATGAATCCTTGGCAAAGAAGATGGAAAGGCTGAAGAAGCTTAGGTCGATGAAGACCAAGAAGTCGCGTGAGAGAGTCGAGGAACTGAAAGTCAGGATCGACACAACAAAAGCAACCCGGGACTACAATCTCGGCACTTCCCTCAAGAGTTACATAGATCCACGTGCCTACAGCGAATGGTTCAGAGAAATAGACTTTGATTGGAAACTATTCTACACAAAAACGCTCCAAAGGAAGTTCTCTTGGGTTAAATGGGAATCATAAAGTTCCGTTTCCATCAATGACTTCGAGATGAATGAGGCATGGTGGAACTCTCGGCTCGAGAACTTGAACGCTACGACCGCCAGATCAGAATCGACGGATGGTCTCATGAGGGGCAAGAGAAACTCAAGTCCTCTCGGGTTATGATAGCTGGCATTGGAGGATTGGGCTGTCCAGCCGCATTGTATCTAGCAGCGGCTGGAGTAGGCACCCTGAGACTTGTTGACAATGAGAAAGTGGAACTGAGCAACCTTAACCGACAGATACTGCACTGGGAACAAGATCTTGGAAAGTACAAGGTTGATTCAGCCAAGGAAAAACTGCTTGGTCTGAATAGAGACGTGTTGATCGAGACTAGGAGAGAAACAATCTCCAAAGATAACATCACAAGCCTCGTTGAAGGATGCGACGTAATAGTTGATGGAATGGACAATCTCGAGACGAGGTTCGTTCTGAATCGAGCGTCGATTGGAAACAATATTCCATTCATACATGGATCGGTAGAGGGATTCAATGGACATATGATGACGATCATACCTAGAAAGACACCGTGCTTGTTCTGCCTCTACGGAAATGTGCCTAGCAAGAGAGTGAAGTTCCCAGTTGTGGGTCCCATACCCGCAGCTGTGGCCAGTCTTCAGAGCATGGAAGCGCTCAAACTGATTACTGGAGTTGGAAAACCGGTCATTGACAGGTTGATTGTGATTGATGGTGCATATATGGAACTGAGAGAAGTGGAAGTTAAGAGGAATCAAAGATGCCCAGAGTGCGGAAAACCGCCGAATAGACGGTTGCGTAGTTGATGCGGCCGAGCAACATAGATAAGCCTCACATCCTTCTCGATTCCTGTAGGTATACGGGATGAGAACTTCTCGAGTAGATGGATTCAGGCAGACAACCCGAATTGAAGAAGCACTTGAGAAGATGCTGAAAGAATTGGGAGACATCACACCTTCCCAAGAGAGTGTCCTGACTGAGGACTCGCTAGGTCGAATACTAGGCGAACACATTGTATCCCCTCTGGACGTTCCTTCCTACAACAAGTCGGCAGTCGACGGATACGCTGTGATCGCCGAAGATACGTTTGGTTCGACGCAGACAAACCCAGCTGAGCTTAGAATTGTTGGAGAGATGCCTGCTGGATCAGAATCATCTTTTCACATTCGCAGGAAAGAGACCGTCCAAATAGCCACGGGAGCCCATGTTCCAGAAGGTGCAGATGCTGTTGTTATGGTTGAACATACAAAGAAGATCGGAGAAGAGAAAGTTCACGTCTACTCGCCAGTAGCTCCATTCGAGAACGTGATCAGGATAGGAGACGACGTAAGAAAGGGATCGATCGCTCTGAAACGAGGAGTCCGAATCGAACCTCAAGATGTTGGAATGCTGGTCGCGCTGGGGGTTGAGCGTTTGCACGTTGCCAAGAAGCCACGTGTTGGAGTACTCTCCACTGGAGAAGAGCTTGTCTCAACTCCAAGAGAAGGCAGATTGGGAAAAACCGTAGACGTGAACCGACCGATACTCATGAATCTCGTCAGAGAACAGGGTGGAATGCCGATGGATCTTGGAATCGCCCGCGACAACGTTGCTGACATTAGCCGCAGAATCAAAGAGGGCCTTGAGAAATGTGATATGGTCTTAGTGAGCGCCGGCACATCAGTCGGAAAGGCTGATCTTGTGCCGGAAGTGATAGGCTCCATTGGAAAACCCGGAATGCTCGTCCACGGAGTCTCGATGAAACCCGGTATGCCGACCGGATTAGCCCTTGTACAGGGAAGACCAATAGTTTCTCTGCCGGGTCACCCCGTAGCCGCAATTATGGGTTTCAAAGTATTTGCTCTCCCATTAATTCACAGAATGCTCGGCTCAATCCAAGACTTCAGAACTATAGTGAAGGCAAGGTTGACTCGCAGGATACAGTCATCATTTGGAATGAGAACTTTTGCAAGGGTTCAAGTCAAACAATCATCCGATGGATATGTTGCAGAACCCGTAAGGACATCGGGATCTAGCATCCTCTCAAGCATGACAAGATCCAATGGAGTATTGGCTATCGTAGAAGAGAGGGAAGGGATCGAAGCGGGCGAGATGGTGGACGTTGAACTCTTCCGTCCAATCGAGAAGGAAGACAATAATGAGTGAAAGGAAAATCTTCAGAACGCTTATTTCACTCGAAGAAGCCAACGAGAAGCTGCTGGAATTCTATCAACCAAACCCTCTTGGAGAAGAGAAGGTGCCTCTCCAGAAAGCGCTTGGCAGAGTACTAAGCGACGACATAACCTCAGATCTGGACGTTCCCAGTTTTGACCGTGCATCAATGGACGGATACGCCGTAGTTGCTGAAGACACGTTCGGTGCAGATGAAGATCATCCGAAAGTCTTGCAGGTTGTAGGTCGAGCGGAAACTGGAGAAAGATCTGGCCTTCAAGTGACTTTGGGCAAGGCTGTTGAAATCGCTACAGGTGCGCCGATGCCTAAAGGCGCCAACGCCGTGGTGATGGTTGAATATACACATGAAAAGAATGGATGCATACAGGTGAGAAAGGCCGTAACGCCCGGAGAAAACGTGACGGGTGCCGGATCTGATATCATGGCTGGTGAGACAGTTCTTAGAAAAGGCGAGAGGATCACGTCGAGAGAAATGGGAGTAGTCGCTGCCCTTGGTCTGGAGACAATCAGTGTGCATAGAAAACCGAAAGTCGCGATAATCTCAACAGGAAATGAAATCGTCACTGTTGGTGAGAAGCTTGAGTATGGAAAGATATTCGACATAAATGCAAACTCACTCATTGGAGCAATAATTGAATCTGGATGCGAACCAATCTACATTGGAATAGTCAGAGACAATTCAAACGAGATGATTGAGAAGATTGGAGAAGCACTGAAAGTTGCTGATGTTGTAATCACATCCGGAAGCACCTCAGCTGGAGTTGGAGACAGACTCCATACAATTCTCAACAACTTCGGTCACCCCGGAGTAATCGTGCACGGTCTTTCCGTGAAACCTGGAAAACCTGCTATAGTGGCCGTTGCAAACAAAAGGCCTGTATTCGCCTTACCCGGATATCCCACTTCAGCAATGATGATCTTCCAAGTTCTCGTCAAGCCCCTGCTCTTGAAGATAAGTGGACTTAACGAAACACAGGCCGGAAACATGCTTCAAGCCAAGCTGGCTGCAAAGATCTTCTCCACTGGTGGAAGAAGAGAGTTCATGCCAGTTCACATAATCCTCGACGAATTAGGCGAGTACGTGGCCTATCCTGTTACAGGTGGGTCAGCAGCAATCACGTCATACGCCATGGCCGACGGATTCATCGACGTTCCATCCGACCGAAAGCTTCTAGACGAAGGGGAAAAAGTCACAGTGACCTTGTTCAACCGAGAACTGACGCCGCCTGACCTCACAATCATCGGAAGCCACTGCGTTGGAATAGACGTACTTCTCGGCAGGATCAGAGCAACTCATCCAGAGTTCTCCGCAAAAATAGTTAACATTGGATCAACGGGCGGCTTGAATGCCGTCACACGAGGTGAAGCGGATATCGCAGGAATTCACATGATAGATGAAACATCAGGCCAATTCAATATTCCATACATCAAAAGATCCAATGCAACCAAGAAGTTGCTGCTGTTTAGAGGCTACAACCGAGAACTGGGACTCGTAGTTCCAAACGGCAACCCGAAATCGATAGCTGGATTTGAAGACTTCCTAAGAAAAGATGTGACCTTCGTGAATCGGAACCCAGGATCCGGAACAAGAATTCTTACGGATCTCAAACTCCATGAAATCGCTGAACGAAAGTCGCTAACTTTTGATGAAGTGAAGTCGTCTATCAATGGTTACACAGTGGAAAGCAAATCGCATTCGGCTGTTGCGACCGCCGTCGTTCAAGGCAAGGCTGATGTTGGAATAGCCATAAAAGCAGTGACGAAAGACAGGCCACTGGAATTCATTTCTGTAATCAACGAGCATTTTGATTTCGTAACACTGGAATCTCGTCTGCAGAAACAATCCACCGAATTATTTCTTGCGACGCTGAAATCCAAGGAATTTAGGGAAGAGCTTGAGAGGAAAACCATTGGGATGAAAGCCGTGCCTGAAACAGGCGCTTTGATCGCTTGAGATCTGCAATAACGCATTACGTTGGCGAAAGGAGATTACATACGCGTCATTCCTTCGGAATCAAAGGCCATATTCTTTATGAGCTGGAAATGGTGGAAGGTAGGCGAAAACGGGATTGGAGTGTCGAGGCTTCTCGAAATGAAACCATCATCAGAAGATGAAAAAATCATTTCTGAGATGACTCAGATGCTTGAACGTTTGGATGAGGAGGAAACGCAAAGTGGCAAATGCCCCTCATGCGGATCTCCCGCGTCATCGCAAGACATGTATTGCGGGGCGTGTGGACAACAACTTAGCAAACCAGAGAAACCAAAGGTAATCGTGAGAAGAATCACCATAACGTAACCCGATTTCGCTCCGACCTCGTTGATACATGCACAAGAGTGAGTAAGTTTGCCTCTGTCTGGTCCAGTGATCATAAAGCTAGGCGGGTCAGTCATAACCGAAAAGAAACACGAACTCCGTGCACACCCCAAAGTCATTGATAGAATTAGCAGTGAACTATCAGGATTCAAAGATGAACTGATCATTGTACATGGTGCCGGATCGTTCGGTCACCCGATCGTGAAGAAGTATGGAATAGGCTTCGGACATGGAGACTTCCGCAGAGTCGGTGTATCTGAAACTAAACTTGCGTTGATGGAACTGAATTCCCTTATCGTTCAATCGATGAAGAGCCATCGAATCCCTGCAGTTCCTTTTATGCCATCCAGTTTCATGACGGCTGAAGAAGGCAAATTGACATCCATGGGAATCGAGCCGCTGAAGAGAATACTTGAGGGAGGCTACGTTCCAGTTCTTCATGGAGATCTGATAGTTGACTCTGCTTGGGGAGTTTCAGTCGTGTCGGGAGACCAGATGGTGGTTCAACTCGCTAAGAATCTGGAGGCTGAGCTCATAATGTTTGGATGTGATGTTGATGGAGTTTTCACATCAGATCCAAGATCTGATCGCAGCGCCCAACTAGTTTCACGAATCAAATTCTCAGAGCTTGCCAACTGGATCAATAAGGTGGGCGGATCGACCGACACAGATGTAACAGGAGGAATGAGGGGCAAACTCGTGGAAAGCGCAAAGATTGCTGATGGCCGGATAGGGATAACGATATTCAACCTCGCGAAACGTGGCAACCTAGCCAAACTACTTGGTGGCGAAGAGATAGGCTGCACACAGATCATACCTGGATAGAACTTTCACTTCTCCGATTGGTTTATCTGCTCTAAGCAGGTTGATCGGAAAGGCAAGGTTCGAAAGGCTTGAACATAGTAGATAAGTTGATGGCTCTAGGCCACGAAGTCGATCCCATATTAGAAAAATACTTGACAACCGATGTCCACGTCGACTTTGCTTCGGTCACGAAATATCAGGTGGGGGTCGGTGGAAAGAGAGTAAGATCCGCATTGACCCTGTTATGTTGCGAAGCCGCGGGAGCTGAAAGGTCCAAAGCACTTCTTCCCGCAGCCATGATCGAGCTTATCCACAATTACTCGCTGATAATGGATGACATAATCGACAGAGGCATGGTCAGAAGAGGAAAACCTACAGTCCTAGCCAAATACGGCGATACAATGGCGTTGCTAGCCGGAATGCATCACAGAGAAGTGCTTGACGAGATCGCAAATGATTGCTCAAAACCCGAACAAATGCGTGTTCTAATGATCGAAGCCATCAAGAAAACTATCGAAGGAGAACGCCTTGACATACTCTTCGAACAGGCTGGGAGAGAAGGCGCCTACTTCACCAAGTATCGGAGCAATGACATCTCAGAAGAATCCTACTTTGACATGATAGGTAAAAAGACTGCCACCTTGATAAGAACAGCATGTGTTGCTGGGGCGCTGGCTGCAGATGCGCCAGATGACTGCAACGCGTCTCTAGCCGGATACGGCTGGAAGATTGGACTCGCGTTTCAAGTCGTCGACGACTACTTGGACATCTTCGGTGAAAAAACTGGAAAACAGAGAGGGAAGGACATAATCGAACACAAACTGGGAAACGCAGTCATCTTGTTCGCTCTGAATCAACTAGATCGAGGTTCAAGAAATCGTCTACTTAGAATATTGAGAACTGAAAAGGTAAGCGCTTCTGTGCTTCGATCCGCACTGAGGCTTCTCGAGGAAACCGAAGCTCGGCAGAAGACTTTCGCGATGGGTCAGAGACTGATTGCGGAAGGCAAGAACTCGATTGATAGCATACAAGAATCAAATGCCAAGACTTCTCTGCTGAATCTGGCAGACTTCGTCGGCAACCGTCTCTACTAGGAATCGAGATATTACACTTTGAAGATTGCCCGCTTCACTAATCGCTTTTTTGAATAGGAAATGCATATTACAGATTCATTGGTAGAAAACAGATCTCCATTGGCTCCGCAGCTGTGAGAGAAGTTGGACCACAAAGCAGATCGAACATTGGACTGTATAGGATTGTACTGCCCTATTCCGGTTCTGAAGGTAAGAGAAGAACTGGACAAGCTTTCCACAGGCCAAATATTGGAAGTCTGGGCGGATGATCCGGCAGCTGAGGAGGATATTCCTCGACTCGCAAAAAGAATTGGCCAAGAAGTTCTAGGTATTAGCAAGGAAGGGTCGAGAATACGATTTCTGCTAAGAAAACTGAAATGAGAATTGCAGAAATCGAGATCAACATGTAATTGGCTAGGACGCGCTTTTCTATCAATCAACAAGTGAGTGTCAACAATTTGCAGAGAAGAGGATTGGGTAGTCGCTTGGCCGGTCACCTCTGCAACCAGGCAGACGTCAGGGCAGAAACAATCTGTCTCGAAACAAACGAAATCAGTAACGTTAGATTCTATGAGCGACACGGTTTCAAAACGGTATGTGTGGCATCACTCCATAACGTACCATTTTGGTTCATGTGGCGTACATCTCCAGAATCATCTGCTTAACCAACTATG
>CAZJUU010000060.1:3179-8770 GCA_964549295.1 uncultured Candidatus Bathyarchaeia archaeon | reverse complement strand
CTTGATATCTCAAGCTATAACAGACAGACTGTATACACATTCATTATGGGATTAATTGTCGGACTTATCGCAGGTTCCTTGACTGTGTACGTCTTATATTCGAAAAAAGCCAGAAACGCGCCGAAATACGACAAGCTAGATCATTAGAATTGGCTCGTTATGTTTCTTCAAACTTGCCAAATAACCTCGAATAGCATCCTTAATATTGACCAGAGCCTCTTCTCTGGTCCTACCCTCAGAAATACAACCGGGCAATGACGGACACTGCACTATGTAGTTACCATCCTCATCTTGCTCGATTGTCGTTCTGAACTTCATGAGACCACACCGTAACCAAAAAGAATCTAATTTGTTGTGTCCTGTGACAGTCTAATAACATTAGCGTTCTACGGTTCTCAGAAACCTCAAGGAAACAATCCATCATGATAAAGTAATAGACAAGAATCGAATCTCCAACATCAAAAGCGCGACCAGGCCATCAATACCTAACATTCATTGGGCTTGACCTGAAAAACCTCAGGCATATAAATAAGGCCAGCTGAATGTCAACTCATTCTGATAGGCGAACAGGTTGGTAAGAAGAATGACTCTGACATTCTGGCTTTGGATCCTTGCCATCTTAGTCTTCGGAACATTAGGAGGCGTTGCCTTCAAGTACGGTACAAACCAGATTGGAGAAATAACGCTTCAAAGGCTATTGCAATTTCAACTTACAAAAGAGACTGCCCTATACGGACTGATGTTGATTGTAGGCGTTATACTCTTCTTTTTGGGCGGTTACAGCCTCGGAGGAAAAGTCTTCGCAGCACAGTATCTCTTCACTCCCGTGGTCCTCGCCGCTTTATTTCTGCTGTTCATGTCACGTTTCTTAATCGGTGTTCCCCTCTCAACCACCGGCCTGGGAAGGCTAACCAGCATCGTAACGTCTCTGACGATAATTTCAACAGCCGTAGCAAGTGCTTTGATATTCAAGGAAACGTACACAACAAGAGTCCTATTAGGCATCGCCTTAGGAATAGTAGCAGTTATCTTGATCGGCCAAGGCTAGACTGAACTAAGCTTTAGCCGTCCGTTTCAACCTGCCCTGCTTCACAATCTCCGTATACTGCCGCTCGTTAATCAATTCAGCCTCAACAAGCCCTTGTGCCATCTCACTCATCCTTACGAATGAATGAAGCTTCACACCCGCCCTTTCAAGCCTCTCCACTCCCCCTTCCTCCCTATCCACCAACACCAAAGCGTCAGTCACCATACCACCTTCACCCCTGACAACCCCAGCAGCTTCGATAATGCTCTTACCGCTTGTAACCACATCATCAACCAGCAAAACCCTGTCTCCCGGCGAAAGGATACCCTCAACCTTCTTCTCCCTACCATGAATCTCGGTCGATTCTCTGATGTATAGAAAAGGTTTCGACAACTTGTATGAAAGAACAGAGGCAAAGGACATACCGGCAACTGGGATTCCCGAGATTCTGTCGAAACTGTCACTGCCAACCTCATTCTTCACCAAGTCCTCATAGATCGAAACTACTTTGTTCATCCCATTTGGATAACTGGGAATGCGCTTCAGGTCAATGTAGTATGGACTCAGCTTACCCTTCTTTAGTTTGAAAACACCGAATTTCAAACATCCAGTCTTAAGAAGCATCTTATAGAGGTCAGATGCCGATCCAACGTCTCTGGACAATGGTGCTCCCAAATAATACTTCAGAGGATAGCGTATTAAGTTCGATCACTAGGTGGCAACTCAAGCGTCGGCAGGGTCATGAATGCGTGGGGTAGAACCGCTATTCTCGAGTCTTTTCCAAGAACTCTCTGCGCAGCCTGAAGTGCCGAGTTCGTCGTCCTCGCCGTCTTAAGTTTGAATACGTTGCTCGCGTAGTAGTCAGGCATGACGGAGACAAGGTAGATCCGCGCTTTCTCCCGAGCCTTCAAGAGATAATATGCGCCCTCACCGCCTGAAACGTATCTCTTCTTGATCTCACCTTCAATCTCCTTCAACTCCTTAAACTGTCTAGCCCATTCGTAGAAGATCTTGTTACCATAACCCTTTGGACATTCTGCCACAAAGATCACGGCCCCACCGTCCTTCACAATCCTCAGAGCCGCATCAAGCCCGCCAGTAGCATGATACAGGTCCACGTCAAATGGCGAACCGCCGGCGCTTGCTATAACTATCTCACCCTTCTGTTTGAACGGAATCTTGCACAGCTCACTGTACTCGCTGGACGCCTTGACAAATGTCTCAATCAAGTCTCCAGCTTGAACATTCACAACGTCGCCTTGAAGATTGGTTGTCATGAAAAGCGCGAGATCAACATGCGTGAGTCTACACGCATCCGCTATACTTTCATGGACTGGGTTTCCCTCCAGAACTCCTCTCCGCACATTTGTGTTTGTGAGCATCGCAAGGCTATGCCTTATCGTCTCAGCGCTGGCAATTCCCGGAATGATTGCGGAACATCCACCTCGATAGCCAAGGAACCGATGTAGGCCAACATCTGAAACAACGATCCTATTGTCAGCCTCAACGAAAACCCTGTTCAGAAAAACTTTGGTTCCCTTATCAGTCTTTCCCACTTCGACGCATTCCGAAGACAACGGGTTGTGTTCAGTAACTGAGTATCTGGCGAACCTTTCATTCCAAGCCTCGAACCTATCCTTATCCGCTCGAATAGATTCACTTGTCCCACCCGTGACAAGAATTCTCGTGTTCTCACTTGGAACACCCTTGCTGCTCAGTTTTCCCAGCATATTCGAGATGACGGTGAACCCTTGAGAGGTCGGATTGGCAAGTTCAACTACCACAACAACCTTCTTTCCCTTCTCAACAGCCCTTGTGAAGTCGTCTGGGTCCATTGAACTTTCCAGAATGTTTTCCACTCTCTGCTGACAATTCTCCAACCCGCCTACATCACGCGGTCTCAGAATTCCCAAAAGATTCTCATCATTCACAGTGACAAAAGTTTCAGTCTTACCGTATGGTAGCCAGATCTCGACCAAGAAGTTTCACTTGCAGAGTCTCTCCAATCAATTCAGCCAATTTAAGCTTAATAGAGCAAGTTATGGATAACATCGCCACATGTGATTGCCGTTGCATGCAATATCCAACAAGATCTTGTTTGGAACGTTCCTCATCCTGATAGCCCTTGGAACAATACTACCAGCGTCAGCGCAATCGTCACCTGCCACCCAGCCTTACTCAGCCGCGCGTCGTGAAGTCCCTCTTAATGTCAAGATCGTTTTCATTGGAGTTGACGAGAATCTGATAGACAAGAAATATATGACGTGGAACAACCCACATTATAAGTATCAGTCATATCTGATACCTGGACTCAGCACGAACGTCATCTTCAACTTCAACTACGATTACGTATTCGTCAGCAAACAGTTCGAGAACAAGTTCGTTCAACATCTCTCTTCAATTGCACGTCAGGAGAGACATTCAAACGTCCTTTGGAATCTCACCTATTTCGGAATAGATGAGAACTTATCAATGAACTATACAAGTTTCAGAGTAACCACTTTGAATACTATGTACAGTGCAGACGATGTGGAGCATTGGCTGATAGACAATGCAGATGAGTACGGTGGACTGCCATCGAATGGTTACACACTCATAGTTGCGGATCTATCTTCAAAAGTTCCTTCAGTAACGCCCACACAGTATCAGACTCTTGCGAGAAAGGGCGATGTTGAGGCAACTCCCCACTACTACAACAAAACCTTCACTGATCAAGACTTAGGGTTGGTGAGAAACCGACGTTGGATGACCTCCTGGGGCGGCGGCACCCGCCTCTACTTCATCGATCTCTCAGCTGGACCAAGCCTTGTAACCACTCAGCTTCCAATACAGTTAGCCGCAAGCATCAACAGTATCGATGTCCATAGCACGTATGGAAAGAACTGGATCAATCAATACATATCCAGCTACGTGTACGGAGCCGTCTACAACCTGTTCGCCCCAGACTTTGTCTATCCAATCAACTACGCAAAAGAGTACAGAATCAAGATAGCTGCCATAGACAACCGAACACGTCACAACGAGCCGAAGATTGAAGAGACTATCGACACAGAATTGATCAAAGACGAGCTGCAGAAACTGCTCTCATTCTCCAAGGTTGAGGTAGAGGTAGAATTTAGCAGAATAGCCGACCATCCAGATTTGATGAAGATAGTTGCGGACTCAACGATCCCAAGTACTCAAGTCCCGTCACTGGAACCCATGAAGACTGTTGACGCGATTCCAGTGTATGAATGGCTGAATGAAGAGGGAGAGGGACGTTCAACAGATTTCTTCAACATCACACGGAACCTGAATGAATATGACATACCAGTGTTCGTATTCGCTTTTGAAGACAACTATCAGTTCGCTTTCACATTCAAAGAGTACATATACGATCGTGAAGCAGACCGAACTATCTGGGGCGTATCCCTATACGATATGGTGCTGATCGGTCACTCTTCCAGAGACTTCAGGAGAGGGGATATGCTCATCAACGAGCCGAACCAACCTGGTAGAGGCTATGGATTCTCTAACACCATAATCCACGAGGTTGGACACATGCTCGGTCTGAATCATCCATTCATATATGATCCAACCGAAGACTTCGTCAATTCCGTTATGGCGTACTATCCCTACGATACCAGATTCAGCCAGTTCGACGTGGACGCACTCCAAAGAGGGTTTGCAGATCAACTGATAATCTATGCGTCTTCAACCCTTTCCGAAACCGCGTCAGTTCTAGTGAACCTCGGTAGCATCAACTCCGCTAGAAACCATCTACAGGCGGCTGAAGACAAGTACTCAGAGATGGACTACTCAGGCGCAATCCAATCTGCATATGAATCGGCGATGCAGGCTGCCCAAGCAAAAATGTTCTCACCAAACTTCCTCGTAACAGCAGGACTGCTGACAGGACTGGTCGTTGGCGGCATTCTGGGAATAGCTGTTGGATACTACCTTTGGAAAAGAAAACCAGAGACTCCACGTACCACAGTGACGTGGACCCAACCACAAGCAACAACCACACAATATCCATGCCCATCATGTAACCGGACCCTAACATGGGTGCCCGAATATCAGAGATGGTACTGCCAGAACTGCAAGAGATATGTATGACCAGAGCACATAACACAAGAACGTGAGCCACCTCGATCATAATTCTGCAGACTCACATAATCTCCCTAGGTGAATTCAATGCCTATCAAGAAACATCCCGCAAAAAGGCGTGCAGGAACCCGAAAGCCTGCCGGAAAGTTAATTCCTCGAAAGAAGCTCCCCCTTAACCCATCAATCCTCATCAACCTGTTACGGGACATGTGCTATCGATACGGACTTGCAATGGCAAGGTTCGAGTTCAAAGGTAAGATACCAAAGCCCCCGATAGATGAGTTTAGAGAGAGGATAGTTCATCACATCAACCTTGCTGAATCTTCACTTGTGAAGGCGTCTTCTGAGAAAATGAACAAGTCAATTGAGATTGTTAGAAAGACACTTGACGAGAGGCTGCGGCTCGAAATACAGAAGATTAGAAATGGAATCAACACTGAAGTGGAAAGAGTCTACGACGCTCTCAAATAGCTTC
>CAZJUU010000060.1:0-3079 GCA_964549295.1 uncultured Candidatus Bathyarchaeia archaeon | reverse complement strand
AGGGTTCTTGACTTTCAAGGTTCTCATGAACATGCATTGCCTTGGAGATATCACAATTGATTTTGGATCGTTATGCTCACAAAATTCGACCGGTGCACCTCTGATCAACACCATCGGTACTCGCTCATCAGTTTCTCCCATCAAGAGGTGCGCCGCGCTTACAAGGTCATCCGCAACAGCCTGACGAGTTATCAGCATCACGTTTCCAAAGAGATCCCTCTCCCTTCGATAGTCCCTCACCGGTCGAAAACCTGCAACTCCCAAGGCCACTCCAACAGTCCCCATCCTTAGAGGAGTTGTTCTGCTGTCAACAATCGCAACTCCAACCTTCTTACCCGTCGCCTTGAATAGTCTCATTCGAATATCCTCAGCGGATCTCTGCGGGTCCTTAGGCCAAAGTATGAAACGTCCTTTGGGAACATTGGAGTGATCTATTCCCGCATTCGCAATCAGAATATTGTCTTTCAACGTTAGAAGAGCTCTCTGAACCCCTCCGTAAATTCTTCGACTCTCTCGCAATACAAGTTCCACGCAACTTGGCTCAAGACTATACTTCTCAGCCAAGATTCTCGCACGAGCAGAAGGTCTAACACTGTTCGACTCGATCAAACGACTTTCCAGAGTCGACACAACTTTTGTAGCAACAACCAAGATATCTTTGTTCCTGAGTCTCAGTTTTCTCTTCTTCAACGACCGCAGCAGGATCTCGATGAGGTTATCACCGGCTACTATCAGCGGTGTGCGTATACGGTACAGTTTCAAAACAGTTCCTCCTATCAGCCAAGCCACTATTCGGAAGTCACTTTTCAGTATTAACTAGCCTTGCGCATTTGACTTATTGCCGACTAGGCGATTGTCCGAGATGCCGAATACCAGAAGCGGTTCTATTCGGTGAAGTCTCCCAGATGAGTCTTCAGGTTTCTCGCCTTTTCCGTTTGCATCCCCCAGACCCGAATGAACCCTTCGGACCATCGCTGGTCGAACGTTTCTCTAAGATTGTAGTCTGCAAGGTTCTTGTCATATAGCGATCTTGAAGAGGTTCTTCCAACGACTCTGAGCGAACCCTTATGAAGTTTAACTTTCACTTTTCCGTTTACGTTCTTCTGAGTTGAATTAATGAAAGCATCTAGGTCTTCGCGGAGAGGATCCATCCACAAACCAGCATAGGCAAGATAAGTCCATTCAGAATCGACACGTTCCTTGAAGAGTAGTTCATGCCTTGTCAACACAGTCTTCTCCAAGTCCTTATGGGCTTCTAAGATCACCGTGGCAGCGGGACATTCATAAACTTCCCTAGACTTTATTCCAACCATTCTATCCTCGATATGGTCAATGCGCCCGACCCCATGCTTTCCAGCGACCTGGTTCAGGTTCGAGACTAGAGTGACTGAATCAAGCTTTTCATCGTTGACTGCTGTTGGAATACCTTCCACAAACTCTATGGAAAGAACTGTGGATTCTGATGGAGCTTTCTCCACGGAACTTGTCCATTCAAAGATCTCCTCTGGAGGCTCTGCATAAGAATCCTCCAAGATTCCACATTCTATCGCTCTACCCCAAAGACTCTGATCAATGCTGTAGGGACGCTCAATAGTGACTGGGACTGGGATTCCATGTGCTTTTGCGTACTTGATTTCTTCATCCCTTGCCAGGTTCCATTCGCGGACGGGTGCGATTATTCTTAGGTCTGGAGCAAGCGCTCTAATTGACACATCAAATCGTACCTGATCGTTTCCTCTTCCGCTACAACCGTGAGCTACTGCGGAAGCTTTCTCCTTCCTCGCAACATCAACTAGTTTTGAGGCGATGAGTGGCCTACCGACTGCTGTGCTTAACGGATATTTCCCCATGTAGAGTGCATTTGCCTTTACGCTTGGAAACACATAGTCCTCTATGAAACTCTTCTTGGCGTCGATCGCATAGTGTTTCACCGCTCCCGTCTCCTTTGATTTTCGCTCGATCGCCGCCATGTCATCGCCCTGTCCAACGTCAACGGTGACTGTAACAATATCTGCAGAGAATTTCTCCCTCAGCCAGTGAGCCATCACAGACGTGTCAAGTCCACCTGAGTAAGCCAGAACTATCTTCTCTTTAGCCATATGGCCATCCCGTTCAGTTTTCATTACAGATTGGCGCTGAAATCTGAGAATTCTTTAATAAACGTTGCCCTACTACAAAGTGTCATGAACAGAACCCTCGAACCACGCGACTCCAATTCAGTTCGGAGTGGAAGTTCAACCTTGGAACTAGATGAAACTGACAGGAGAATTCTGGACCTGTTGCAGGAAGATGCCCGGAGATCGTTCAAGGACATTGCAAAGGAAGTTGACGTGAGCGAAGCAACAGTCTTCTTTCGAGTTAAGAAACTGGTAAAGACTGGTGTGATAAAGTCATTCAAAGCCATAGTAGATCCTAAACTAGTTGGAAAAGAAACGCTCGCCTTCGTCATGCTAAGGGCCAATCCAAACGTCTACACAAAAGTCCTTCCCACATTGACAGAAATGGATGAGGTCTACGAGATATACGATGTGACCGGCGCATACTATGCCATACTGAAGATTCGAACAAGAAACACGGAGGAACTTGCTGCGTTAATCGACAAGATCGGAATGATAGAGGGAATAACTGGAACAGAGACAGCGGTAGTTCTTCGAAACATAAAAGAAGAACTAACCATTAAGACATGATCACAATCTGCTGACTGAGGTCTACTCATCGATCCGTTCGATGCTGACCTGGAAATAGGCTTCTAGACCTCCTTATCTCAAAGCCAAAAGAACGAGCACAATCTCGACTGCAAAACACTCGATCCTTATCCCCACAAAATTCTTTTCCACACTTTTTGCACGAATGTCTCATGTCGGGCACTCCAGACGAGTAGAGAATCGCCTAATGATAAACTCTGATCTGTGCTACATGATTACACTTCGAAAGTCCGTCTTGTCCAGAACAACTTCAATGTTCGATACTCTGAACACACAAGTCGAATTGGGGCTCTGTTCTGGTTTCACCGGTCACAAAATTCTCCAATACCAGCTCTCGTCATCGCCCACTAGGTCAGTGCGCTGGTAAGCGCTTA
>CAZJUU010000059.1:0-8878 GCA_964549295.1 uncultured Candidatus Bathyarchaeia archaeon | reverse complement strand
AAGACCTGTCTCATCGAGATAGAGGTGGTCCTTTCTAGACTGATATGCAAGTTCTACAACATCACCTATTGTGAAGTGTTTAGGCCTTCTCGCCATCATTGGCCCCACTTTTTCAGTCAAGCCCACATCAGAGACAACTTTGCTGGAGGATGATTCAGTAACTAGGTTTCTCAGCTTTCCCTCAACTTCTATTGCCACTACGTCATCTTTCACTTTCAGGTGGTACGCATCATTTCTGAAGAAGAAGCATTCATGATATCCTTCTATTTCCCATCTGGACGCAAATTCAAGTTTGGGCTCCGTGATCATCTCGATATTCCCGCGCTTGGGGCCGATAACCCAGAACACAGACCTGAAAAGTTCAACCTTCCTCTTCTCTGCGATTTCAGATATCTTGGAAATTGGCATTGCAGATAATAGGTATGGAAAGTATGCGACTCTTGACGGATCCCAACCGTTGCCGACTTTGACCTCATCAAATCCACCCGCGGATTTGAGAAATGAGTCGAACTCTTGTATAGTGGCGTTGAGAAGCCACTTTATTTCCTGAAATCGTTCCTCTTCGCTCATCGCCCACAACCTGAGTTTCTGAAGAATAGTATCAAGTGGACATGCGCATAGTCTCGCTAATACTGCAAATGCCCATGCCAGCTGAAAAAGTTTGGCTGAAATTAATGTGCATGACGTTGTCTACGTGACAGCGAGCTTGCCGTATCGTCCAACGTTGAGTTGGTTCTCCCCTCTGAACGTGGTTACATAACCGTTTTCTATCTGCACTTGCGAATTCGGTGAAACCTTGTCGATATTCTCGTTCCACAATGTCAATTTGATGCTTCCAGAGTCATCGAAGATTGTGGCTGTGGCAACACGGCTGACTTCACCAAACTTCGTCATGACTTCACGAGGTTGAGAGACTTCCTTCACTGTTGCGTTTAGACTAACCCTCCGCATTCCAGATCTGAGTTCAGATATCTTCACAACACTCTTCCTCCGGGAATAGTTCTTTTCTCGTTAGGACGCTAGGCTGCAATGAAAAGCAGCTTTGTGAAACTGGGAAACACTCCCATTCCAACCCACGCTATGCTTTCATCGAAGACTTCCTAACTTAGCCATAGTGAGCTCGTCAACAATATAAAGGATTAACCTGCGTTCAGCACGGAGTCGGCATTCGAATTCCATCTTCTCCCTTATTCTTCACGGATCTTTGCTGAGTACCCTTCGATTTGAGTTGCCTCAAGCCCCTCAGTCAACTTCTTGATTTCCAGTGCATCCACATTGCAGGTCTTGACAATCGTGTCGATATTGCTTTCGATGATTTGATGTTGATCATCTTCGCAGTAGATTGCTAGCTTCTTGATAGGAGTCTTCAGTGATACGCCTTTCTCAGATTTCAACCTGCGGATCGCCGATATCACGGCAACTAGAAGGTCGCCTTCTTTTTCATACTTTTCGTTCATAAGTTGAGGATCGAAGGTAGGCCAGATCAACTCATGAACACTGTGACGTTTGTCTGGAAGTCTCATTCTTTCATAGATACTCTCAACAATGTGGGGACATATCGGTGCCAGAAGTTGCAGAACTCTGAGAAGAACTCTAGCCATAGTTTGTTGCGCTGCGCGTCTGCTTCTCTCATTCTCCGGTCCACTTGAATACAACCTGTGTTTCACGGCTTCCAAGTATTGGTCGCAGAAGCTGTGCCAAGTAAAGTTTCTCACAACGTCAATAACAACGCTGAATTGATAGTTGTCGAATGCTTCAGTAACCTTCTTGGTCAAGTTCTCAAGTTTACTCGTGATCCATCGATCCAGCGATTCCAACTCAAATGCTGATCTGGGATCATAGTCGCTCAGGCTGATTAGTACGAGTCTTGAAGCGTTCCAAAGTTTGGTTAGAAATTTTCGACCGTACTCAATGTCGCTCCATCGGAACGGTATATCATATCCAGTAACGCCTCCAGCCGCAGCCCATTGACGCAACGCGTCTGCCCCGTATTTCTTCAGAACATCACATGCGTCGACGTAGTTTCCATAGGACTTGTGCATCATCCTCCCATCGCTGCCTCTAACCATGCCGTTCACTAGAACAGTCTTATACGGCGCTTTTCCAAAGAGAGCTAGATGTTTCACCATAAGGTAGTAGTCCCATGTTCGAATGATGTCCAAGCCGTTGGGTTGCAGGTCTGCTGGGAAGAGTTGATCGAACGAGTCTTTGTCAGGCCAACCCGCGTGTACCGCACATGTTATGGATGAGTCCATCCAAGTGTCCATAACGTCGCTGTCGCCCTCCAGATCTATTGAACCACACTTTGGACACTTCCCCTCAGCAGGTTTTTCGAATCGGGGATCTACAGGTAACCATTCTCGTTTTGCAACCACCGTCTCACCACATTTTCTGCAGGTCCACGCGGGAATTGGTGTCCCGAATATTCTCTGTCTTGAGATCACCCAGTCCCAATCCAGTGATGTGGCCCAGTCAATCATACGTCTCTGTGAAAATGAGGGCACCCACAAAACCTTCTCTGTCCATTTCAACACGTCCTCTGTCATTTCACGTGTCTTCATGAACCATTGTTGTCTAGAGAGAATCTCGACAGGAGTGTGGCATCTCCAGCATGTTCCAGCATTCTGCTTGATCCTCTCCGATTTCTCAGTCAACCCCTGTTCTTTCAGATCGGAGACCAAACTCGCCCTGCATTCCTGCATCGTCATTCCTTTGTATCTTCCATTCTCCTCTGTCATGAGACCGTTCTCAGTAATCGCGTTCATGATTGGAAGACCATACTTCTTTTGCCATCGAACGTCTGTCTTGTCTCCGAAAGTGCATATCATCACAACGCCCGTTCCAAAACTTGGGTCAACCTCTTCGTCCGCCAGTATGCCCACCCTGCGACTGAAAAGCGGGAGCTCTATCCATTTGCCCACGTATTTCTGGTACCGATCGTCATTGGGATGTACAGCGACGGCGACGCATGCAGATAGGAGTTCGGGACGCGTGGTTGCGATTGACAGGTACCCATCTTCGACTCGAAACTTGATGTAGAATAAGGTGCCCTCTTTTTCCGTGTATTCGACCTCAGCTTCTGCGATTGCTGTTTCGCATCGAGGACACCAGTTGACAGGATGTACTCCACGATAGAGTTTTTTCATTCCATGAAGTATGACAAACGAGAGTTGAGTTAGACGGTAGTAAGCTGGGTCCATGGTTCTATATTCAAGGGACCAATCGATCGAGTATCCAATCGATTTCATGGTCTGCTTCATTTGGTCAATGTATTGAACAGTCAAGCGTCTGCAGAGATCTCTAAACTCATTAATACCAAGATCCTTTTTTCGAATCTTGTAGGTGGTTTCTGCTCTGACCTCTGTTGGAAGCCCATGGCAGTCCCATCCTTGAGGAAAATGAACATTGTATCCTCGAATCCTCTTGTATCGAGCTACGAAATCAAAGTAGCACCAGTTCAGAGCGTTCCCCATGTGGAAGTCACCGCTCGGATACGGAGGAGGAGTATCGATACTGTACGTTGGACGAGTTCTATCCGACCGGTCGTAATTGTATATCTTAAGCTGCTCCCAGATATCCTGCCAGCGCTTCTCATTCCGTTGTACATCGTAGCTTTTCGGCATATCATCAATCGTCATTTCTTTGACACGCCCATGTCCCTGTCCAGATATTGTCAAGATTATCACCAATTCATTGAAGTGCAGGAAGTGTTTCGGCTCAGTTTGATCGGAGACGTCTCCAATGTCTGCTCGAAAACGCACAGACAAGACATTAAGCTTTCTATCGGTTCTTGGAATGGATCCTGAGAACACAGATCAAGAGAAAAGTCATCCATCCGAAGATGCCGAGCCAGAATGTGATATCATCAAGCGCATAAAGCACTATCGAGAATGTGTGAGCGTATGTATCCGAAGCTAACTGGTAGACATAACTGTAGTAATTGAAGAACCAATGAAGCAGAATAGCGGCGTGAGCACCATAACGCCAGAAGACGAGACTCAGCGTGAGTCCAGCGACAAAAGCTGAAGAGATTTTTCCAACCTCCCATCCCGAACCAGATAGAAAATGTGCAAGTCCAAACGCGGCGGAAGTCAGTAGAATTACGATCCATCCGGGAATACCGATCCCTCTGAGAATACCATGGGTCTCTATCGTCTTCAATCCCGCAAACCTTCTAGATCTCTCGGGTGCGAGAACCGATAGAGCAAGCATCTTCGAAAGACTGATTGGGTATTCAGTGCGCCGTCTGATTCGCCATATCATAATGGCGTTCAAGGCCAGAAATGCACCTATAGGCGTAATCCTAAATCCAATCTCCTCCAACAAAGGCGAGTAGGCAAGTTCAGTAAGCGTCTCAAACTGGTTGGTGAAGGTAATTCCACCAGTTGGAATCCCCCCTGCTTCCTGAAAACTCTGAAGCAATACAATGGCCAAGAGAAGCATGCTGGAAACTAGGGGCATGGCTAGAATCCAGTTCCTGAAGATACGCAATGGCGAGATGTTGACCACGTCCCTTAGAGTCTTCTGGAGGTTTGGTTCCAGAAGACATGCCGCTACCAGGCACGTCGTGTAGACCATCATCAACCCAGAAAACAAACCGCCCACGTTGACATCTACTGGAAGATGAAAAGGCAGCATGAATATCAATAGATAGATCTTCAAATACCTTTCCGCATAGGCTACTCCATCAGGATTTCCGAAAAAAAGTGATATCCCCAGAGGAGCAGCAATGAAGTAGCTCGCAATGACAAAGAAGACGACCACAAGAAACAATCCAAGAAGAAGTCTTGCAACAAAGCGAATGCCACTATTCGGAGTTTTGAATACGCTCAACACCTAACGCCTACTACTGCGACTTTCATGAGACAAATATCTCTCAAAATGCTATCCGAGCATATTTCACGTCCAATGGAACCATGGGAACTTCCATCTGCTTGCATCATCAGTGAGGCAATAGACCTACTCACGTCATATTTCTGTTTTGAATAACCCAGCCAAACTATTGAATATTTGCTGTATTGGGTCGAAGACTGTTGTCTCTTCGAACCGAAACATTGGAAATCCTGCATGCTAAACCCGCGACCAAAGTGAGTTGCAAGTCATTCTTTGCCAACGGACAAAACTTCAAACAACCACATAGGTCAACGGATAGCCCTAGACATGCGGCCCATAACACAGTTGATTAAATAAATCCTATATTGCGAGCAAGACATGACTACGCAATTGCATTGCGAGGTTTTGACGTCTGGCAATATTGAGGAACGAAATGCGTTCCAGTTCTCTCCTAGTAGGAAGAAATGGAACATGCGGAGAATGTGAAACATTCAGCAAAGCAAAATTCGGTTTCTGTCCAATCTCACAAGTTGAGATCAGCCGCGACTACCCTGCTTGTGAAAATTTCAGAAAACCTGAGTCTAACCATGACAACAGGAGTCCTTCACCCGCGATGCATAACGGATCTTCAAATTCGAGTATTGGATTGCACGTAAACTCTTATCGGAAACCTGAGAACTGCCAAGGGCCTAAACCTGAGTACTGCACCATATACTGTGACAGATACTGGAGTTGCCAGCTAGTGTTGGATGAGGCTAGAAAGAAAGCTTAGCCTGTGTCTAACAAACTGATACTGATTTGTGAACTAGATCGTAAGTGAATTTGTCAATGTGGTCGAGTTCAGCAGTTATGATTTCTTCCACATTGCCAGAGATGTCCCTGATTGAAGCGTCTTTTTCCAGTATGAACTGGGCTGAGGCGACTTTCGGTTGATCTATCGATTGACCGATCTGGCTAAGTAGCCAGACGTAGACTTCGCGTATGCCTCCTACATTCTCATAGATCTTGTCGGCAATTCTATAGGTAAGAAGGTTGTAGATCTTCCCTACGTGGCTTACTGGATTCTTTCCAGCGGCGGCCTCGGAACACGTTGGTCGGTTTAACGGTATTATTCCGTTCACTCTGTTTCCCCTTCCCACCTGTCCACAATCGCCGTCATCTGCAGAGGTACCGAGCACGGTCAGGTACATGCCGCCTATCCCTCTTCCCCTTTGGTCCAGCGTGTTCAGGTTTATGGAAGCATTCGAGAATGACGACTTTGACTCTACGAACCTCACAATCTCTTCTAGAATCTCATCTTTCCTTCTGAAGTACGTGGCTTCACTATCGATAAACCTATCAACGAAGGCCATTGCCACAGTCATGTTCAGTTCATGATTCTTCCTGAACCCCATTATCTTGATATCCTCGCCAGACTCGGGGAAATGTTTCTTAAAGTCAGCGGAGTTCAGGTGCTTCTCCGTATCCAACACTATCTTCTCAGTCTTGGTCAACGGTGCAAAACCGACTGCGGCTGACGTGTCATTAGCGCCTAGAAACTTTCCTTTCCTACGGAATATGTCTGTTAGAGCTTCAGAACCTCTCTTCAATTCGACTTGGTATTTGACATGTTTCTCAGGATCTATGAACCTCATGTTCTTCTTGAACCATTCCTTGGCCGTACGAAGGGTTATCTCCTCAACTGGAACAGGATCATTGTCAACTTGAAATGTGGCTCTATCCCCAAAAACCATAAGGATGGGTTTCTTGACCGCCCCTCCACCAAATTTTCTTTCGACCTCTCCAGCGACCAAAAGACCTTTGTCGATATTATGATGCATGATGGATCCAAATCTCTTGAAATATTCTCTAGAAAGAGCCACGGAAACATCATTCATCATAGAATCGCACATCGAGTCCGGGTGACCTAGACCCTTCCTCTCGCAGATCTCCATCGGTTGCTCTTCCAGAGGGACTTGATTAAGCTCCTTCACTATGATATCTCGCATGAATCCCGCCTTGCGAATTTCCAGTTACGACAGTATTCCATTATTTTAATATGTTGATGTCACCGTTATTCCTAAAGGAATATATTCTCCAGATCAGATGATCACCTCATGTTACCATCGCTTGATGAAGTTGTGAGAAGAAGAAAGAGTCTTGGACTCAACCAGAAAGAACTTGCAGGACTCGTGGGCGTAAGTCAATCCTTCGTGGCGAAGATCGAGGCCAAGAACATCAATCCTTCTTACATGAAGACTAAGGAAATTTTTGACACATTGGAGAATCTGGAACGCAAGAGAGAGAAGAAGGCTAAAGAAATATTTCACGAGAAAGTCGTTGGCGTAGGCAAGGATGATTCACTGTCCAAAGCCGCCAAGATTATGAATGAAACTGGATTCTCGCAGTTGCCCGTATTCAGCGAGAAAAGAGTGGTGGGCAGCATATCAGAGAAGAGTGTTCTCGATCAGGTCCTGAAGGTTGGGGATCCCACGAAATTGTCGAAGGTCACTGTTGAAGAGGTTATGGAACAGGCTTTTCCTCAGATCGATGAGATGACACCGCTTACAGCGATCTCCTCACTCCTACAATATGGCCCAGCCGTGCTCGTTACAAGAAAAGGTTTGGTCGCCGGAATAATCACAAAAGCAGACATCCTCAAGATCGTGCAGTCCTGAGATCTAGGAGAGTCAACAACTTCTATTTTTCCTTCTTGGCAGCTGCAACTATGCTGATTATGTCACGATCTTTAACTAGATAGTCAGCAGGTAGTCTAAGTCCGGTTCTGGCGTCCACTGCGTATATCATGGTCTTCTCAAGTTCTGTATGAACCTCTCTGGCAAGGTCCCGGACGGTCGAGAAATGCGAAGTCAGAAAAACGTCTGGGAGTACATGGCCTTTCTTGTCAGCCAGTCGCTGTGCATCCTCTACAGGATATACTGTATTCATACCAAGAAGTTTGAATACGCACATGTTGAGTGCAGATTGAACACCTGTGCCGATAAGTTTGGGTAAGACCCTTTGCTGTACGTAGTTGAGAGCTGCCTTCTGTTCCTTTGTGAGTCTACTCTCATCGAGCACATCGAAAGTCTCTTCACCGGGAATATACTTGATTATGCCCTTCTGTTCAGCTCTTCGCAGAGCAAGCTCTGCTTCACTACTACAGGGAATGACAAAGGACCCTTTGAATTCCTCTCTTAACCTCTCATAGTTTTTCTCAGCCTGCGCGACATCCATCTTGTTGGCTATGATCACAGTGGGCTTTGAGAGAACCCTTATCTCTCTGGCAAAGTTCACAAAGTCTTTGTCAGTCCAATTCCCAATCTTCTTTTTTGCAAGATCAATTGACTCCAGTGCTTTCTGAACCTGCTCGCGCCTTACTTTTATTCCGGACAGAGCATCGGAGAAAGCTTCTGCGACTGGGATTCGGGACTGGTCGATGAGTTTTGTTACCTTCTTTGCGCTCTTCTGAATGACCTTCGAGAACCAAAGCACAAGCTCTTCTTCGATATCAAGAAAATCTATCACGGGGTTTCCAAGCCCGGGTCTAGTGACCTTTCCTTCCGCATCGACGCTTCCCGAGGCATCCACCACGTGTAGAAGCGCGTCGGCTTGACTGGCAACGCTTAGGAACTGCGTTCCCAAGCCTTTGCCCATCCAAGATCCCTTAATCAAGCCGGGAAGGTCGATAAGTTCACTGGGTATGAAACGCCAGCCACCTACACAGACAGAGTTCTGAGGGTTGTCCTGGACGCTCAGTTCCTTGCAGACACAGATCGTTTGCACATGCGCTTTCCCGATATTTGGCGTCTTGGTGGTGAAAGGATATGTGGAAACCTCAGCAGAAAGCAATGTGGCAGCGTTGAAGAAAGTGGTTTTACCCGTGTTGGTTTTGCCAACGATGCCTATTTTGATCATTGCCTTTCTAACTAACTATTTCAACCTCGTGTTAATAGTGTTGCGCATGAACAGGAGGTCTTTGGAGGCTGGCGGATTTTCGCTTTTGTCAATGACACGAGCTTCTCCAGAGATGGATTTGGGTCCTAAACATGAAAGGCGATCCAAT
>CAZJUU010000058.1:2040-8896 GCA_964549295.1 uncultured Candidatus Bathyarchaeia archaeon | reverse complement strand
GAGGGGGCAAACTTGGGGCTCGGATGCGGCAACCCAATCGCTCTTGCGTCATTGAAGGAAGGGGAGGTGGTCCTCGATCTGGGTTCCGGGGCGGGTTTCGACTGTTTCCTCGCTGCGAATAGAGTCGGCAGGACTGGCAAGATCATCGGCGTAGATATGACGCCTGAGATGATTGAAAGGGCAAGGGAGAACGCGAAGAAAGGCAACTACTCGAATGTGGAGTTCAGGCTTGGAGAGATCGAAAATATTCCCGCCGCAGACAATTCTGTTGATGTTATTATCTCAAATTGTGTCATCAACTTGGTTCCTAACAAACGTCGAGTCTTCGATGAAGCGTTCAGAGTACTGAAAGCTGGCGGGAGAATGATGATTTCGGACATAGTCTTGGTCAAGGATCTTCCGGATTCGATAAGGGATTCCGTAGAGGCATATATTGGCTGTCTCTCAGGAGCGATAATGAAAGATGCTTACATGGAAGCAATCGAAGCAGCGGGTTTTCGAGAGATCAAGACAATTGATGAGGTACCGTTTCCTGTTGAGCTGATGACGAATGATCCAACGGGGAAGGCAATCATTGAGAATCTGAAAATATCTGTCGCGGACATGAGGAGCATTGCTGCTTCTGTCCTAAGTGTTAAGGTGAATGCTACAAAACCCAGAGAATCGGCTTAGAAGACTTTGTCGGATGTTACTTTCTCATGACCTTTTTCCATATCTTGTGGCATGTGGTGTGAATATCTCGTCTATTCTGGAACTCAGAGCTTGGAGGTCTCGGTTCTCTCTACAGCCGTGAGGTTCAGAACCACTTCGGCAATATCGTTTCCGTACTCGGCCATTCTTCTCAGACTCTCAAGAACCAGTCTGAGGTTTGAAGCATCATTGGAAGACAAGCGATTCCTTGAGACTTCACTTATGACCTCAGCCTCAAGAGACTCGATTTCTCCAGTTCTGGAGAGTATCGCATCTGCTAACTGGTAATCTCTCTTGTACAGGGACTTCAGAGCTGTATCAAAGCTTGTGGATGCGAGATCACTCATTTTCTGTATTCCATCCAACAACGGTTTGTTGATTGATCCTCCAACAAGATGCTTTGCTATCAAGACGGCATGATCAGCTGTTCTTTCAACACTCTTTACAACAAGACGGTATCCCAAACAATCGACTGAAGATTTCAGGCCCAGATTCTCAATCATCTGCGGGTCTCTAAGTGCTGTTTTCAACTGGCGGACGAGATAGAAACCGAATCTGTCGACTTCATCATCCATCCTTGTTACTTCTTCTGCCAAGTCTCTTCTTCTTTCTTTCAATGCTTGAATTGCATCTTTGTGCATCCATTCAGCTATCGCGGCCATCCGTTTCAAAGCATTCTCAGGCGTAAGTTGTGAATAGCTTAGCAGCACTTGAAACAGCATATCCTTAGATGATTCTGTGACGATCTCCGTACCCATTAGTTTCTTTCTGACAAACTCACGTAAAGTGTCCCGCTGTATCGGAGAGAAGCGATTCTCTTCCCACGTAATCCTAATCGTGTTGTAGCCCACAAGGTACAGCGATACGAGTCTCCTCATGATGGATTGTATGTTCATGTCTCGTCGAATTCTGAATTCTATCTCGAGCATTCGTTCTCTGCTTGCTGGCTCTTTTGGCACCAAGAGCAGAGCGCCATCTGATTGCCTTATGACGGTAATCCGCGTTCCCTTTTGGAGCCCCATATCTGAAACCCACCTTTTCGGAAGCGAGACTATGTAGGACCCGCGACCCGTAGTCTGAATTCTTCTGTAGTCAGTACTCGCTTTGTCATCCATCATCTGAATTCAACCTTCAAAGATATCTTGCTCACTTGATTCACCATTCTCATAGATCTATATAGATTCATTCCCTGAACATATTCTAGTGCGGGATTTCATATATATCACTATTACTGCTAGCTCTTTCGCGTGTATTGTACACATGCAAACGACAGGAGAACTAAATGACGATGGAGAAATCAAAGATGGCATCCGGTAAGACTATAGCGGCTTTGGTTATCATAGCAGTGTTAGTGATGGCAGTCGGAGCGTACCTGTATCTCTCGCCAAAACCGGAATCACCAACTCAGACTCTATCTGGAACAATTGAGATCGACGGATCCAGCACGGTCTTTCCCATAACTGAAGCTGTTGCTGAGGAGTTCAGAATCACTAATCCAGATGTGCGAATTAACGTGGGGATCTCTGGAACCGGAGGAGGCTTCAAGCGATTCGTTGTGGGCGAGACTGATATCAGCGATGCATCGAGACCGATCAAACAATCCGAGGCTGAAGCAGCGCAGACCAACGGGATCGAGTATATGGAATTGCAGGTCGCTGTCGACGGATTATCAGTTGTTGTGAACCCAGCTAACGGTTGGGTTGACTACCTTTCCGTTGAGGAGCTCAAGCGAATCTGGGAGCCGAATAGTGCAGTTCAGAAATGGAGTGACGTGCGACAAGGCTGGCCTGACAAACCCATCACGCTCTATGGACCAGGAACTGATTCAGGAACATTTGACTACTTCACAGAGGCCATAGTTGGAAAAGAGGACGCCAGTCGACCTGACTACACAGCCAGCGAAGACGATAATATACTTGTTCAAGGCATAGCAGGAGATCCCAACGCACTCGGCTACTTTGGCTACGCCTACTACGCTGAAAACACCGACAAACTCAAGATTGTTCCAATCGACTCCGGTAAAGGTCCTGTTACACCAAGCGATGAAACGGTCAAGAATGGAGACTACGCGCCTCTGTCACGACCGCTCTTCATATATGTGAATACGAAATCGATGGAGCGCCCTGAAGTCAAGGCTTTCGTGACATTCTACCTAGAAAATGCAGAGAACCTTGTGATAGAAGTCGGCTATACACCAC
Organism: uncultured Candidatus Bathyarchaeia archaeon; assembly: GCA_964549295.1. GTDB lineage: Archaea > Thermoproteota > Bathyarchaeia > 40CM-2-53-6 > CAVXDP01 > CAVXDP01. The sequence continues at coordinate 6,008 of CAZJUU010000058.1, read as the reverse complement.
TGGAAGCATCAATATACCAAGAACAGCTATCAATGGTAGAATCGAGGTTTCCCTAACCTCGATCACCAATTTTTCTGAGGAATTCATGTTGTGACCGAGGATGAGCTGGAGCTCAAAAGCATCTGCTGGTTCGCCTGCAGCAAAGCCACTCCGAAAACGGCGCAAAGAGAGTCTCAATGAGAGAATCATACGTCAGCTGCTGTTTCTGAGTGCGGTCTTCTCCATAATTGTGTTAGTTGCAATTCTTGCAACCCTGGTGTACCAAGCTGTAGGATTTTTCGAAGCGGTTTCCATAATCGAGTTCTTAAGCGATACCCGATGGACCCCCCTCTTTCAACCCCAACACTTCGGGATTCTTCCACTTGTTGCCGGAACCCTTTGGGTATCTGCAATTGCATTGATTGTCGCAGTACCGATTGGATTGGGAGCCGCAATTTTCCTTAGCGAATATGCTCCAGATCGAGTGAGAAGAATTGTGAAGCCAATCCTAGAAGTGCTTGCAGGAATTCCCACCGTTGTTTATGGATACTTTGCCCTAACTTTCGTTACACCTTTTCTTATGCGATTCTTGCCAGGCATGACTGTATTCAACGCCCTTAGTTCAGGACTGGTCATGGGGATAATGATCATACCCATGGTCTCCTCGTTGAGTGAAGATGCGATGATTGCCGTCCCACAGTTACTACGTGAAGGAGCGTATGCTCTGGGAGCGAAGAAGCATGAGGTCGCTATCCGAGTTGTTGTACCTACAGCTCTTTCGGGGATTGTTGCGTCAATAATCCTCAGCATGTCGCGCGCTGTTGGTGAGACCATGATAGTGAGCATAGCGATGGGGTCGACGCCTAGGTTGACGTTGAATCCTCTTGAGAGCATGCAGGCGATGACGGCCTACATCACGCAGATCAGTCTGGGGGAGATACCATTTGGAACTCTGGAGTACAAGACTATATTCGCTGTTGGAATCGCGCTATTCGTAATCGTGTTTGCCGTGAACTTGGTAGGATACTGGTTCTCGAGAAGATACAGTGAATTGTATTCGGGGCTGTAAGATGAAAGTGAAGAGCGACGTTACTTCAACAAGACGAAAACTGATTGGCAGTCTAATGCTATCCCTCTTCGTAATCTCTATTGGAGTTGCAGTCGTCGCATTAGCTGTTTTGATTATTGACACTGTTGCTGACGGCGCTCCCTGGTTGAGCTGGAACCTAATCACAAACTACCCATCTAGACTCCCCAAGCAGGCTGGACTTAGATCTGCGCTGCTGGGGTCTGTGTGGATCGCGGGTCTTACAGGAGCGATCTGTTTTCCATTGGGAGTTGCATCCGCAATTTATCTCCATGAATATGCGCCAAGGAATCGCTTGACTTCCATCATCAACCTAAACATATTCAACCTTTCTGGAGTTCCGTCGATTCTCTACGGACTCTTAGGACTCGGCTTGTTTGTTGATCTTCTTGCCTTGGGAAGAAGCATAATTGCAGGTGCGTTGACGATGGCTTTACTGGTGCTTCCTATGGTGATCGTTGCCTCACGCGAAGCACTTGCAACAGTTCCTGATGGTCATAGATTCGGTGCCTATGCTCTCGGTGCTTCTCAATGGCAAGTTGTTCGTAGAATAGTGCTCCCACAAGCCCTGCCAGGAATTTTGACGGGAACGGTTCTTGCAATGTCCAGAGCTATTGGTGAAGCTGCGCCTATGATAGCCATCAGCGCATTGTTGTTTGTCACTTTCGATCCAACAACACCTCTCGACCGCTTCACGGTTTTGCCGATTCAAATCTACAATTGGGTGTCACGTCCACAGGCTGCGTTCGCAGGACTCGCAGCAGCGGGAATCATTGTGCTCCTCGTGCTACTTCTGGCAATGAATGCCTTCGCTATCATTCTTCGCGATAGGTATCAGAAGAGAGTGAGAGAGTAGAATGTCAAGTCTAGCTATAGAAACGAAAGCACTGGGTGTCTGGTTTGGAAAGAAACACGTGGTTCAGAACGTCAACCTGGAGGTTCCTGTCAACCAGATAACCGCGATAATTGGTCCTTCAGGATGCGGAAAAAGCACTCTTCTCAGATGTTTCAACAGAATGAATGACCTCATTCCAACCTCGCGCGTCGAAGGCGTGGTTCTCCTAAACAACGAGAATATCTACCAGTTAGATGTTGACCCGTCTGAGGTTAGACGCCGTGTTGGAATGGTATTCCAGAAACCGAATCCTTTTCCAAAATCCATCTACGAGAACGTTGCCTTCGGTCCGCGCATAGGTGGAATCGCCTCCAAGAAAGAGCTTGATTCGATTGTCCAGAGAAGTCTTGAATCCGCAGCGTTGTGGGACGAGGTCAAAGACAGACTCGACGAAAATGCGATTGGCCTCTCAGGCGGGCAGCAACAGCGATTATGCATAGCCAGAGCCTTGGCAGTTGATCCTGAGGTGATACTTATGGATGAACCGTGTTCAGCTCTTGATCCACAGGCAACGGCAAAGATAGAACAGCTGATGACGAAATTGAAGGAGAACTATACGGTTGTGATTGTGACCCATAATATGCAGCAGGCTGCAAGGGTTTCCGACTTCACTTCTTTCATGTACCTTGGAGAGCAGGTGGAGTACGGACATACAAGACAGATATTTGAGAATCCCAAGAATGAGATTACTGAAAGATACATTACTGGAAAATTCGGTTAGGTGAAATCAAGATGGCTAGACTCCTTGATGCAGGTCTGAACGAACTCAACAGCATAATACTTGAGATGGCGGATCTGGCGGAGAGAACTGTGGAAGTTTCTATCCATGCCTACCTAGAAGGTGGCAGTATCGACATTCAGATCAGGGCATGGTCAGATGCACTCCGGTCCTTACATGACAACTTGGAGGAAAAAGCAGTTAGCGTAATCGCCAGGTATCAACCCGTCGCAACAGATCTCAGAGTCATAAAATCAAGCATGAAGATCGCGTATGACCTATCCAGATTCGGAAGATACGCCTTGGACATCTCTACCGTACTAAAGATTCTTGAAACCAACCCGCAGCCATCGAATGGAACAATTGAACAAATTGGAAAGAAGACTATCGACGCACTTCACACTGGCATCGAGATCTTCAAGACACATAACTTTGAACTGATGGGGAAACTGAACGACCTTGAAAACGAGATAGACGCTATGTACAAAGAACAACTTCGAAACATGGTCGAAAATCCTCCAGACAAAATGCAAACACTCATATCAAACGTTTTGGTGAGCCGCCACCTTGAGAGAATAGCAGATCACGCGTGCTACATAGCTGAGGAAACCTACTACATGGTTCACGGTAGGACCATGTATCTAAGGTAGGATTGATACTCGGAAAAAGGGCAATCAGACGCGTGTTTGCTCACAAGCGCAATCATTTGTTGGATATGGCACGGTCGGGGCTTGTAAGCCGAAGACCTCTCAATACGTCGTGTGGTGGGTTCGTGGGAACACTATTTTGAACTGTTCCAATTTGAAGCACTGTGTGAGGCCTTTTTTGTTCAGGCACATTAGTGTTCCACTAGCGGTGCACTTATATACCAAAGACGTCATCACTAGTCAACCCAACGGATGAGTGGATGGAGATTAGCGATGTCTCTAGTCACCTTGAGCTATGATAACACCCCACGAAAACTGGACGACAACAACAGTGACAATCACATAGAAAACTCCTCGTTGGCTTGTTGCATATGTGGAAGAACAAAGTCGTCAAAGGTTACACTTAAGATTAGACTCTACAACTATGACGTTCCTCAAACGAGTTTCCAACTATCGCAGGATACACGTCTTTGCATTCATTGCGTCTCCAAACTTCGACTACTATACTCAAGGTCTTCGATTTCGCACGCAACTAGGTTCTCGTAATGTTCGATATCATAGTCTCCCCTACGTGAAAGTATTCTCAGGAGGCGGATTTTGTGGGAAAACCTAGAATGGTAAGGAAACCAAAAAAGAAACAGG
>CAZJUU010000058.1:0-1940 GCA_964549295.1 uncultured Candidatus Bathyarchaeia archaeon | reverse complement strand
TCATTGCTGTCGCGATGTATTCCGACATCATTTCCCTTTTTATTTTGTTGATGAAAAAGATTCGGCCAAGTGGCAACATCGCCAACCATAGATGATACGATGCAAGCTTTCTGATAGGCAAGAGACCGGACCAAAGCTGTTAATATGCGACGTACCACAAAGGTTTTCGAGAGACTTGGAATCAAGCTTCTGAACGTCTAGGTGGGCTAAGAAAGAATGAATGAATCAGTTGACCTGTTGAGTCTGCTTCAGACGACGTTCGTGCCAGTTTTGATGATTAGCGGAATTGGCTTGTTCACTTTGATTATTCAAACCAGGTATGGAAGAGTTGTGGATAGAATTCGGGCCATAAATGCTGAGAGACTTGAGCTGATGAAAGCCATAGCTATGAAGAATATTTCCGAAACTGATATGGTTTGGAATGAGAATAGAATGGAAGACCTAGAAGGACAAATGTCGATTCTTCTGAAGCGTGGGAAACTCCTCAAGAACGCCCTCCAATTCATGTTTGTATCAGTATTCACGTCCATAATATCTTCACTTCTTCTTTTCATTCAATCTCTTGTTGGAACGCCAATGACTCTACCGATCATTGCCTTCTTCACCGCGGGAATGTTCCTGATATTCATGGGAAGTGTCAATACATTGAGGGAGGTAGCAACCTCATACGATGCTGTGGTCTTGGATACCAAAACAGTTGAACGTAGAAGAACCTAGGAGAAGACTGTAGGAGGTTATCATCGTTATAGAACATGGACATCTGTTAGGAAAAGAAAGCCCATATTCGCATATCCTACAATTTGGTTGCTTCGCCGTCTTCATGAGTATATGGGTTTTGGATTCTTTTGTATTCAAGTTCTCTGTTAAGTTTGCAAGTTATGTACCATGGTTTATCCGACTTGTCGTGACCTTAACCTTAATTACAATTGGCGTGGCAATGGGATACCTAGCAGAAAAAATCTTGTTTCATCAAAAGCAAGATAGACCCTCTGTAATTGATACGGGCATTCTTACACATGTGCGACATCCGTTGTATCTCGGAGGACTCCTGGTCTATCTCGGATTTGTCATAGCCACCTTCTCTCTTCTATCACTCACAACTTACATCTTCGTATTTGTTGTGTATGATTACTTGGCAACGTTTGAGGAGAAGGATCTAGAACGAGTGTTCGGACAGGCTTATGTGGAGTATAAGAGACGAGTACCCAAATGGATTCCACGTTTTTGTTGAGCCAAAGGCCACAGATCGATGCACGAATCTTCAAACAGATTTACTATCATCGAGTGGATTGTTGAGATGTTGGCTACGATATCGTGAGGGCTAAACCGTAATTTTCTCAACCTTTCTTTACAGCCAATGAAAGATGCCTGCCAATTGCCTTTTCTAGGCGCGTAACGTTTGAGAAGGTCTTCCGTCCATTCTGAAGGAGACCTGACAAACGCTTCATCTAGAATGTCACTGTCAATGCTGACCTGAACGTTCTTCAGTTGCTCCTTTGGCTCTGGGAGTTTTGCACGGTTCGGCTACCAAAGAACCCAGACTCTTTCTATAACATTCTTCATGATAATAAGTGCCAGATCTGTCTTGACGAACCTTTTGCAACGTTGTTATGGGCATTCCGCAAGCTGGGCAGACAACAGACAGACAGGCGGGGACGGATGGGGAAACCAAGAATGCACTCTTCTTCTCCATTCATCATTGGCGTCGAGGTTGAGAACTGATTGAACTCTCAACCTCATGACAGGAGGTGGAAGCTAATCCATTCGAAGAACCCGATGACAAGGATAGTCAAAGCAAGAAACGGCAGACTTAGTACTATGCCAATTTTTTTCAATATCCGTTTACTCACTTTTCTCAGTCCATCCGGTTGATTGTAAGAAACCTCTGTAGAGCACTTAGAGCTTCACGTGAGCTACAGAGTTACAGTTAGTTTCCGCCC
>CAZJUU010000057.1:0-8917 GCA_964549295.1 uncultured Candidatus Bathyarchaeia archaeon | reverse complement strand
TCCATCCAGTCTTGGTCTTTCTTGCAGAGGTCTTCCGCCTCTCGTCTCATTGGCTTCACTCTTTTCTTGATTAAGGATTCGAAATATGTTGGCAGATCTGCAACAGCAACTTGCCGCCGACTCATCAGTCATCATCCAACTTCTAGTTCGTCAACTCACTTAAATTGAGATGATATTGAGTTGAACTTTTATTGGAACCTGCATAGAACATAAAGGTGGTGACTCAAATGAATACAAAGGTTGTGAAGCTTGAGGTTCCCGAGAATAGTAACCTAGTGTTAGGGACTTCTCACTTCATCAAGACTGTTGAGGACTTGTACGAGATATTGGTTGGCGGTGTTCCCGGCATCAAGTTTGGCATAGCATTCTGTGAAGCTTCAGGTCCGAGTCTGATAAGACACGTGGGGAATGATCCGGAGCTTGAGGATGTGGCGAGTAGGAACGCTCTACAGCTTTCGGCAGGTCACAGTTTCATGGTGATAATGAGGAACGCTTTTCCAGTCAACGTTCTTAACGCGATCAAGATGGTTCCCGAAGTATGTACGATTCACTGTGCCACCGCTAACCCTGTAGAAGTGATCTTGGCAGAGACGGAACAGGGCAACGGTATCCTTGGTGTTGTCGACGGATACAGGTCGAAAGGCATCGAGAAAGAGGATGATGTGAGAGAAAGGAAGGAGTTCCTGAGAAAGATAGGTTACAAACTCTAGATGCGGAAGCTATCCAGCATTCTGTGGTGAGCAAATAGCCAATACTTGTTTGCCTCACAAATAACTTAAGATAGTCGAACCTAGTGCTTCATCGGCTTGCCTCGACTTAATGAGTGAACAATATGGTCATAAGAATATACGACACGATGGCCAGGCAAAAGATCGATCTTAAAACCATTAGACAGAACAGAATCAACATGTTTGTTTGCGGCCCAACCGTCTATGACCTGTGCCACATAGGACATGCCCGAACCTACATCGCATATGACATAGTCGCAAGATATCTTCGATCAAGAGGATACTCCCTATTCTTTCTCATGAATATCACCGATGTTGATGATAAAATCATAAAACGAGCAAAGGAGACGAACGAAGCCCCTCTCTCACTCTCACGAAGGATGACTGAAGAATTCCACAAAGATCTTGATGTTCTAAGGATCGGAAGTGTGAACATGTTTGCAAAAGCTTCGGAACACATTCCGGAAATCATAGCTCAAGTCAAACAATTGTTAGAGAAAGGTTACGCATACCAAGTCGATGGCGACGTTTACTTCAGCATCGACAAATTTCCAGATTATGGAAGACTATCACATCAAAAGCCTGAGGAACTGAAGAAGCATAGGATAGATCCAGATCCCAGAAAGAGAAATCCAGGAGATTTCGCTCTCTGGAAGTCACATAAGCCTGGAGAACTTGCTTGGGATAGCCCTTGGGGAATGGGCAGACCCGGATGGCACATCGAGGATACTGCGATTACTGGGTACTACTTTGGTCCAAGGTATGATATTCACGGAGGAGCGGTAGAATTGATCTTTCCCCATCATGAAGCTGAAATCGCGCAGGCCGAGTCAGCCTCAGGTCAGCATCCCATGGTCAACTATTGGGTTCACACAGGCATATTGAGGATAAAAGGCGAAAAGATGGCGAAATCCCTGAAGAATTTCATCTCGATCAGAGAAGCCGTAGAAAAGTATCCTCCCGAAGCCATAAGATTCTACTTCGCCTCAAGCCATTACAGGAGCCAAATTGACTTCGACGATGAGAACATCCGCAGAGCGGCCGAAACGATTCAGTATCTTTACACAGTTCTTGAGAAAACGCGAAATCTGGCAAAGAACGCCCCGAAGAAAGTTGAGACCAATCAAGAAATTCAATCAATACTGGAAAAACGAAGAAAGGAGTTTCACGATGCGATGGAGGACGATTTCAACACTCCAATAGCTATATCATCCCTTATCGCTCTTGCACATGATGTAGAGAGGATCGTTGATGAGAAGACTGCCATGGAAGATTTAGGAAAGATACTTGCCGCATTTGCGGAGTTTGGATCGACATTGGGGGTCTTGGACACAGCGCCAAGAGTTGAAGAAGATATGGTTCCAAATCTTATGAACGTCATATTGGAAGTTCGGGAAGAGCTGAGAAGAAAAGGCGACTGGACGTTGTCAGACAAGATACGTGAGAGACTGAACCAAGTGGGCATATTGGTGGAGGATAGTAAAGACGGTGCCCGTTGGAGGAAGTCTCTGATCAAATAGTGTCAACAGATATGCCATCGGATCTAAGCTCGCGTTTTCGAATCTCAACACGGGGGAATAGACATTTCTGAAAGTCATTTTCTTTGATGCCGACGGCACACTGTTCGACAACAGTGAGGCACACGTTATGGCTGTGAAAGCCATACTGCAAGATCTGGATAGAGACGACATCGACCCTCGAGATTTCCACAAAAGATGGGACAACAAGATGTTTCCTTTTCATCTCCACACTAGGAAGGCACGAAGATTTCTTTCGATAAGCCGCATCATGACCACGTGCCTTGATCTACTTTTGAAGGAATACAACATTGCCGTTGATCGAAAATCCTTGCGGAAGTATGTTACGATGACGAGAAGTTCATTCATCAATCTTGCAAGAACCTTCAAAGATGCCCGTCCGGCTTTGGAGTCCTTGAGTAAGCAAGGCTATGATCTTAGAATACTTTCCAACGCTGATATGGATCTGTACAAGCAGTTGGCTAGAATGGGCTTGCTGACATTTTTCGGAAAGAGTATCACATCATACCAAGCGCGATCATACAAACCTGTGAAGACAATATTCATCAAAGCACTGAAAGCTGCCCGTTGTGGCGCGCATGAAGCCGCGATGGTGGGGGACTCTTACGAGAATGATATTGTGGGAGCTTCGAAAGTTGGTATGACCACCTTTTTGATTGATCGCAACGTGAGCTGCAATTCTCGCAAGATAGCTGGTCGAATACATCCGGACTACGTGGTCAGCAATCTGCTCAGCGTAGAAAAGAGACTGGACCGATTAGACGCTGCATGCAAGAGTTAACTTGCCGGAACCTGCTAGTAGACCTGTGTTAGCCATGACTTGTACTTCGTCGAGTTTCCAGAGACGATTTCAGTGAAGATATTCTTTAGCTTGCTTGTCACTGGACCAATCTTGCCACCGCCAACCTTCTTTCTATCCATCTCTATGACAGGAGTTACTTCTGCAGCTGTTCCAGTGAGGAAGATTTCATCACATATGTAGAGTTGTGATTTCGACACGTGCGATTCACGCACATTGAATCCTTTATCTCTTGCAATCTGGATGAGTGAGGCTCTCGTTATTCCTTCGAGAATTGACTCTGACAACTGCGGTGTCAATATCTCTCCGTTCTTCACGAAGAATACGTTCTCAGCGGATCCCTCTGCAAGATTGCCGTGAACATCTAAGAGTATGGCTTCATCAAAACCATTCAGAACCGCTTCAGTCTTTGCGAGCACCGCGTTTATGTAAGATCCGCACGCCTTCGCAGCCGTGGGAAGTGACGCATCAGGTATTCTTCTCCACGAAGAAGTGCAGACCCGAACACCTTTCTCGTTCAAGTAGGCTTCGACCGGAAAAGCGCAAATAGCAGTTCCAACAGGCGACTTCAACGGGTTCATTCCAAACTCTCCGAAACCTCGGTAAACCAATGGTCGTATGTAGGTGGTCTCTCGAAGATTGTTTTTTCTCAGAAGCTCTGCCGTGATATCGCACAATTGGTCTATAGTGTATCCAGCATCCATCATGTAGATTCTGGATGAGTTGAGTAACCTTTGATAATGTTCCCTAATTCTAAAGACACTCAAGTTACCGTGAGTAGGGTAGGCTTTGATTCCCTCAAAAACACCTGTGCCGTATTGGAGGCAATGTGTCATCACGTGAACCTGGGCTTCGTTCCACTTCACGAATTTGCCGTTCATCCACGCAAACTCGACTGGTTTTATTGGAGGCATACCGCTAACACCTTGAACCTCGAATCAGGGCATATCAGCGCTATAAGGATGTTGACAGTGCAAGGTTCGAAGTTTTTTTCTGATGTTCAATGACCTGCCTGCTCTTGAATCTGATCCTCAGTTGGAACTGGACACTCACGGTCCACGACCCCCCTACCCCCGGTGGGGGGTCGCGTCAATCATATGCCACGGTTCACGGGCTAGGTGACTGTAGCGCGGTGGGGCTTCCTGAAAGTGGGTGCGGACCATAGACATTGAGACCTCTCCATGGCCATAATCATCTGAACTTCACACTACCAGGATGTTGGGGGAAAGGTTTTTTTGCCACTACAGCATAGTAGGCCGAACCGATTTCTGATAGGAGCTACACTCATGGGTGACTGTGAAATTCAACCCAGAAAACGTTTCGTCACGTGAGCCTCGAGCCTATCTTAGTAGCTCAACTGACGTAACTGATTCAAAACAACTTCTCAATGAAACTCTAGCAAAGGCTTCTGTATTGTCAGGGATCTCGAAAGCGCCAAGACTCTATGATACAACACTGAGGGATGGAAACCAAGCTATCGACGTAAACTTCTCAGTAGACGACAAACTCAAGATTGCGCGAAGGCTGAGCGATTTCGGAATCCACTACATTGAAGGTGGATGGCCTAACAGCAAGAGTCCGGCCGAGATTGAATTCTTCAAGAGAATCAGAAAGGAGCAGGTTTCGCCAGCGATCGCAGCATTCGGGATCACTAGGAAACCTGGTCTCAAACCTGAAGATGATCGGAACCTGAAAACACTTCTTTCCGTTGAAGCTGACTACGTGACTCTGATGGGAAAGGCTTGGACATTTCACGTCGAAAAAGTTCTTGGAACCACCCTCAGAGAGAACTTGGAGATGATATCAGATTCGATAGGCTACCTGACTGGGAAAGCTTGTAAGGTCATCTTCGATGCCGAACACTTCTTCGACGGCTACAGGGAGAACCCGGAATATGCTATGAACGTTGTCACTGCTGCTGAGGAAGCAGGCGCCCTCGAGGTTGTTCTCTGCGACACTAGAGGAGGATCTGCTCCAAGCGAAGTGTATGAGATGACGAAAAACGTCAAGCATGAGGTTTCAAAGCCGATCGGAATACACGCTCACAACGATAGAGGACTCGCAACAGCAAATTCGCTCTTCGCTGTAATGGCTGGGGCCGAGCATGTTCAAGGAACCATAAATGGTCTTGGTGAAAGATGTGGAAACGCAAATCTTGTAGAAATCATTGGAAACTTGGCTGTCACATACAAGATTGATACTGGGCTTGATTTGACAAAGCTGACCGCGCTTTCGTCCTACGTGTATGAGATCTCAAATGTTCGAAGAAACAATTACCAACCATTTGTCGGCAGATTCGCATTTGCCCACAAGGGTGGTATTCACGGACATGCGGTACTGAAGGAACCGGGGGCCTACGAAAGCTTTGACCCAACTATCGTGGGGAATGCGCGATCAATAGCGATTTCCGGTCAAACTGGAGTAGCAAACATTGTGGAAAAGGCCAAGGAATTTGGTTTCAACATCAAAAAGAACTCGCCTGAGGCAACGAGAATTCTGGAGGAGGTTAAGAAAAAAGAAGCCAGGGGATATCACTACGAGAATGCTAATGCCAGTCTGAACCTGCTTTTTGCAAGAGCCTTGGGCATATCGATGAACTACTTCAACCTGACGAACTGGAAGGCTTTTGTCGTTGGAGAAGCTCACAGAGTCTCTGCGGAAAGTACTGTGAAACTCAAGATGGGTCGCAATTCTTTCATCGCAGCGGCTGAAGGCAATGGACCTGTGAACGCGTTTGACGTGGCGTTGCGACGTGCTTTGAGGAGTCAACATCCCGAAATAGCTGACGTGAAGCTTTCAGGATACAGAGTGAGGGAGATCAACGTGGAAAAGGGAACAGCGGCCTCAGTCCAAGTATTCACGGAGTTCAAATCGAACGGAAAAAGATGGTCGACAATAGGCGTTTCGCCAAACATCCTCAAGGCGAGCGAAGAAGCTATTGTGGATGGTTACACCTACTACCTCTACAGGATAAGAGGAACTGAGAACTCTCAGGGATCATCTGTTCCGCAAGAAAAGCGGTGATCAGCTCAAGGAGTTACCTTGAGGTTAAGGGACTTCTTGAGATGTGGGACTAATCCACCATCCATAAGCATTTCTATGATGAAATCTGGTAGCGGCGTAGCCGTTAGTTTGAGGCCTTTTGTCATGTCTGTGATTTCACCGTCTTCAACATTGACTTTGACTCTGTCTCCATCATCAATCTTGTCATGTGCCTCTGCGCATTCAATTGGTGGTAGACCAACATTTATCGAGTTTCTATAGAATATTCTGGCAAAGGACTTTGCGATGACACAGCGTACTCCGGAGTATTTGAGTGCCAGAGGTGCATGTTCTCGGCTAGATCCGCAACCGAAATTGTCACCGACTACGAGCACAACGCCGCCTCTGGCTTTGTCATAGAAGTTGGGGTCAATTCCCTCTAGGGCGTGTTCTCCAATTTCTTTGGGATCTGTCAGAACAAGATATTTTCCCGGAAAGATCACGTCTGTATCAATGTTGTCTCCGAACTTAATGACCTTGCCTTCAAACATCATGCTACTTTTCACCCAACGATGCCGGATCCACAATTCTTCCTTCCATGGCCGAAGCTATGACTGTGGCAGGCGATGCCAGGTACACTTTTGCTTGAGGGCTTCCCATCCTTCCAGTGAAGTTTCGATTCGACGTGCTTATGCAGACTTCTCCCGGTGCTAGGATCCCCATGTGACCACCTAAACATGGCCCGCAGTTCGGGTTTCCAACTGCAGCTCCTGCCTGAATGAACGTCTCAATGAGTCCCTCTCGAAGGCATTCTAGGTAGATTTTCTGGGAGGCAGGAATTACTATCGTTCTGACTCCCCGTCTGATCGTTTTTCCTTTCAATAGTCGCGCGACAGTTCTAAGATCTTCCATACGGCCATTTGTACATGAGCCTATGAATGCTTGATCAATCTCAACGTTTCCAACCTCTGAGGCGGGTTTCACATTGTCAACTGACGGCGGACAGGCAACCTGGGCTGAGAGGTTGCTGACATCTAGGCTTATGTTCTTTTCATATTCAGAATCTGAGTCGCTCCTCAGAGGGGAAAGCTTCATGTTGCTGCGTGCTTTGACGTATCTGATCGTTTTGTCGTCGGGTTCGATTATTCCAGCTTTGGCTCCAGCTTCAATAGCCATATTGCAGACGGTCAGGCGACCGTCAACGCTGATCTCTGAGATACTGCTTCCTCCAAATTCGATTCCTTTGTATGTGGCGCCGTCGGAACCCAGAATAGAGATGATCTTTAGGATGAGATCCTTAGCTGAGACATAGTTCTGGAACTTCCCGTCAACTTCGATCCGTATTACTCTTGGGACTCTAAACCAAAGTGAGCCTTTGACGAAGACGGCAGCCATCTCTGTTGAACCTATACCAGTTGCGAATGCTCCGAGCGCACCATATTCACAGGTGTGGGAATCTGCTCCTACTATTACCTCTCCAGGCCGGACGAATCCTTCTTCAGGCATTACTTGATGACATACACCGCCACGGCCAACGTCGTAGAACTGTGTTATTCCTTGTTCTTTCACGAATTCCCTGAGCGTCTTATGGAGTTCTGCAGTCGTTATGGTATTTGCTGGGACTAGGTGGTCGAAGATTACGACTATCTTGTCTGGGTTCCAGACCTTTTTGCTTCCGATCTCATGGAACGCGTTTACAGTCAACGGCCCCGTGAGGTCGTGTATCATTGCTACATCGATTTGAGCTTCAACGATCTCATTCGGTGTTACGATCTTTTTTGAGGAAGCTCCGGCGAGTATCTTTTCGATCAGGTTCAAGATCTCTTTCGGCCCTTCACCGCTCCAGACCAGACATCTTTCTGATTTCTTTGCCAACTTTTTCCAGTGGATGTTTCTGCAAGTCTTCGACCATGTCGTTGAGCACGCCTTGCTGGGAAGCCTTTATCCAATCCTTCGCAAAGCTTCCATTCTGAACCATCTTCACAACTTTTCTCATGTTGTCTTTCACATGGTCGTCTATTACCTTCGGTCCGACTGTTATTCCGCCGTACTTCGCAGTGTCAGATACTCCCCGAAGCATTCCCACTAGTCCACGTTGGTAGATCAAGTCCATGATCAGCTTTGCTTCATTACAGGCTTCAAAGAATGCCAGTTCTGGTTGATATCCCGCTTCTACTAGGACCTCAAATCCTTTCTTAATGAGTTCAAGCAGCCCGCCCACAAGAACGGTCTGTTCTCCAATCAGGTCGCTTTCAGTCTCTTCCTTGAAGGTTGTCTCGATGACGCCTGCTCTTGTGCATCCAAGAGCTTTGCACATTGATAATGCAGTGTTCATAGCGTGGCCTGAGGCATCTTGAGCAACTGCTACCAAGGCTGGAACTCCAAACTTCTCCAGATATGTCTCTCTAAGCAACGCGCCTGGGCTTTTTGGAGCAACCATAACAACATCGACATTGGCTGGTGGGACAATCTGTTTGAAATGTATGTTGAATCCATGAGAAAATCCTAACGTCTTTCCCCTGGTCATATACGCTGCAATCTCTGTCTTGTAGAGTAAGGCCTGTTGCATGTCTGGGACCAGCATATGCACTACGTCACCTTCCTGCGCAGCCTGCGACACAGTCAATGGATCGAACCCATCGTCTTCCGCACGTTCCCATGAGTTGCCTCCCTTTCTAAGTCCAACCACCACTTCGATGCCGGAATCTTTCATGTTAAGGGCTTGTGCTCTTCCTTGGATGCCGTAGCCAATCACAGCGACCACTTTGTCGCGAAGGGCTTCCAAGGTTGTATCTTTGTCGAGGTATACTTTCACCATTTTGCTTCACCAGAGTTTTTCAATCCTAACCGATTCAGATCCTCTTGAGAGG
>CAZJUU010000056.1:0-8950 GCA_964549295.1 uncultured Candidatus Bathyarchaeia archaeon | reverse complement strand
GGATTCGAACCCACGAAGGGCTACCCCACGGGATAACTCTTCGGCCAGATTCTTGATCTTGAGTTTCGCGCTTATTCCGTCCCGCGCATTTGACCTGGCTCTGCGACCCCCGCGTGTTCTCTTGGCGTTTGAACCATTCGACTGCTGGCCTGACAAGATAGATCTGCACAGTCTTTTTAGGGATTTCTATGAGTAAGGTGGGTGTGCATACATGTGGGTCATGTTACACAATCATCAGGTAATGATCTCGTAATGGCTGCGAGGAAGAGTCCACTTTTGGCTGTTGATGTTGTGATTCGACGAAAGGATGGAAGAGTAGTTCTGATAAAGCGTCTCAATCCCCCATTCAAAGATCAGTATGCCATACCTGGAGGATTTGTTGAGTATGGCGAGACGGTGGAGCGAGCGGCTGAGAGAGAAGCTGAGGAAGAGACTGGACTCAAGGTTGGGAATCTGAATCTCATAGGCGTTTACTCAGATCCGAAAAGAGATCCAAGAGGACATGTTATCAGTATAGCTTTTTTGACTGATGAGATAGGTGGTACGCTTAAGGCAAGCACTGATGCGAAGGAAGTGGCAGCTTTCAAAGAGATTCCCAGTACACTGGCATTCGACCATTCGAGAATATTGACAGATGCGATGAGACTTTCAGCCGCGCAGAAACTCTAAATAACCCATCTGTTCCTTGTTTGGCGACACTTACAACTAATGTGATTGTAGAATGGCACGAGCTTCGAAAGGCCTGAACGCAGCAAGAAAACTGAAGAGAACAAGAAGAAGGTTCAGATGGAAGTATCCACTCTACAAACGTCGAATGTTGGGACTAGACTACAAGGCCGACCCGCTTGAAGGTGCACCTCAAGGTCGAGGAATCGTTTTGGAGAAGGTAGGAGTTGAATGTCGGCAACCGAACAGTGCAGTCCGCAAATGTGTCAGAGCTCAACTGATCAAGTCAGGAAAAGTCATAACCGCATTTCTCCCAGGAGACGGCGCCCTAAACTTCATCGACGAACACGATGAGGTCTATGTTGAAGGAATCGGTGGAGCCGAGGGTAAAGCCTACGGAGACTTGCCAGGCACAAGATTTCGCGTCTACAAAGTAAACGGTGTAAGCTTGGACGCACTTCTAAAGGGAAAGAAAGAGAAGCCACGAAGATAGGGCCAGACTGACCGTTTGAAATACTGTAGCGCCTATTTTTTTTGGAATGTGTCAGCGACATCAGTACCATGAGTTTAGATTCTAGATATGGGGATCCGCATACGTGGCAGCTCAAGTGTCTTGCAGAGTTTGCAACGCACCATTGAAATCTGTGCAAGAGACAGACGTTACGGTGACTTGCTTAGCATGCGGAACTAGAAATTATGTGGTGTTTTCTCAAGGTCAATGGAATGCAATGAAGATCTTGCTAGACCCTGAAACTGAGATCCGCCAGAGAGCCGGTGAGTTTGCTCGAATCAGGAACTACAGGCTTAACGAGTTGAAAGAGCCGATTATTCAAGCACTTGTAAAGAAGCACCAGAAGTACGGCGACTTCTATTGTCCCTGCAAAGCCAGAATAGTGCTTGAGAACGTCTGTCCATGCAAGGAAACACGTACCGGAAGCGTCGAGACCCGCGGGAGATGTACGTGTGGGCTGTTCTGGAGACACTGACTATTTCCAGTCGCGAATGCTTGAATAGTCGAGCTAGCCTAGTTCGAGAAGGGTGAAAACTTGTCAGTTGGACGCGTAAGGCTCTATACCGACACATTCTGCCCCATCTGCAAGCTCTTGGAGCAATATCTTACTCAGAAAGGCGTCCAGTATACGAAGATCAACATCGACGAAGATCCAGAAGGCAGAGATGAGTTCCTGAGACTCGGCTACGAAAACCTACCAGTCCTGAACATAGAAGGAACGACCATTCTCGGCTTCAATCCAGACGCTATCGAGGAGGCCTTACATAGTAGAGGAATAGTCCACAAGTAGTGATGCGTCGACCATTTCTATTTGGACATTGTCACGCGGAAGATTTTTACGCATTTGAACGCAATCATAACTAGGTGAATCAGTGAATGAAAACTTTTGTAGTTTACAGCGAAATTTCTCACTTGAAGGAAGACGCCACAACGTGGGTAGCGGCTATTCCAAAAATGCTTAGCGACGCAAAGGTCGTGGATGTGAAGTATAAGACCGCCTACTGCTGCACACTTGACGGCAAATTGATTGCAGAATTTGAAGCCCCCGAGAAAGAAGCTGTGCGAACCGCGTTGACCAAGATAGGAATGCCTTTTACAACTGTCATGGAAGCAACCAAACTATAGGAGCGGCAGTGTTTCAATCCAGACTTGGAGGCTCAGGATATGAAAACATTCGTTGTTCATAGTGATGTTCCAGCTGGAAAGATGGATGTTCCGCAATGGATTCTAGGTATTCCAAAGATGCTTCTTGACGCAAGACTTGAAAACGTGAAACTAAAGGTCTCATACTGCTGTACGCCGGACAACAAGATAATTTGTGAGTTTGAAGGCCCTGACAAAAGTACGGTGAGCAAAGCACTAACCCAAATAGGTTTTCCATTCACAAGCATCATGGAAGTCGCAAGGATAAGCACAGAAATGAAACATCTGGAATGGCGTACAGATATTCGAGCTAGAGAGTACGCGTTGTCTAGGAGATAAGTCCTCAAGAGAGGATTTCGAATTCACGGCCTCGATCTTCCTTTTTTTTGGAAGCGGATGCGACAATGAGCCATGGCTTTTTGTTTCATCTTTATATTGATCCGTCTTCTGGCCAACTCGTCTTGTCTATACAATCGTTAGAATCATTCTTATGCCAATGATTATGAGAGACGCTGCAAATACTTTTCGCAAAAGTTGAGACTTCAGTCTCCGTGCCGCTGCGGCTCCGATTTGGGTGCCAAAGATAATTCCAATGGATAGATACAATGCATATTCAGGTACAACGTTTCCCAGACTCAAATGTGTCAAAGCTCCTGAGACAGATGTGAAACACATAATGAACATGGAACCTGCGATTGCGACGTGCATGGGCATTCCAACAACCATCGCCATAACCGGAACTAATACTGTCCCACCTCCTACGCCAAAGAAACCGGAGACGACGCCGCCAAGGAAACTAAGTGGGACGCCTGGTGCCACACGTGCCCTGTAATTGAAGCGAACCCCTTTAGAGTCCACGATGTTTCTTTCTGAGCCCTTGTTCGTTGCATTGTTGTTGCTACCCGTTCTCGCTATCTGGATGGCTACAAACAACAGGAACGCGCCGAACATCGCTGTCAACAGTTTTCCACTCACAAGTGTTGTGAGGTAGGCGCCGACCAACGCTCCCGGAACAGTTCCCATGGCTAACTTCAAACCCACACTGTAGTCTATCCTCTTCTGCCTCGAATAGGCGAATGTTGAGGATATGGCAGTGAAGATCACCATCACCATGCTTGTTCCAACTGCTTCATGACTGTTCAGATTGAAGAAAAAGACTAGAATTGGAACGACTAGAAACCCGCCTCCAAGTCCCACCATTGCTGATACAATTCCAACGAGAGCTGCAATGATTACTAGAATGGGTCCAAACACCAGTAGTTCACCGCATTATTGCTTCTGCAAACTCAAAGGAATCCCTCAATACATGTAGATACCATTATCGGAACCACAGTCTACGGAAAGGCATTTCCGATATCCCTAAATCAACTGCACGGTCACAGTCTAGCCTTCGTATCAAAGACCCGGAGGATACTCTTTGACCGCCACAGAGTCTTCCATCGACCTAAAGAGATTTCAAGCTTTCATTTTTGATCTTGACGGTTGCATCTATGTTGGAAACACCGTGATCCCCAGGGTTCCCGATGTGATTGAGAAGCTGAGGAGACTGGGGAAGAAGGTCCTTTTCGTAACGAATAACGCTACTAAGAGTCCGAGGGAATTTGCATTGAAGCTCAGGCATCTTGGACTTGAGGCTTCTGCGAATGATGTTCTAACCTCTGGAACTGCAACTGCAATGTACCTGTCAAAGAAATTTGGCAAGTGCAAGGTGTATCCAGTTGGTGGAGAAAGCTTGAAAGGAGAACTGCGAAAGTGGGGTCATCAGATATTCAAAGTGAACCAAGCTGACAAAGCAGACTTCGTGGTTGCCTGCTTGGACTTCGAGTTCTCGTACAAGAAGCTTAGTGCCGCTTCAAACGCTGTCCGAAATGGAAAGAAGTTCATAGCCACCAATATCGACCCTGTAATTCCCGTGGAAGGTGGATTCATGCCTGGCGCTGGAGCAATAGTAAGTGCAATAGTCACAGCAACCGGTAAAGAACCATTCGTTATTGGAAAGCCCGCGAGACACATACTCGATATGGCCCTTGAGAAGCTTGAAGCCTCGCCTGAGAAGACAGCCATTGTTGGAGACAGATTGGACACCGACATAGAAGGCGGCAACGAACTCAATCTATACACTATTTTGGTGCTCTCAGGGGCAACAACTGCAGATCACGCACGTAGCATCGATGACCCAAAACTGACACCGAAACTAATCCTTCCAGACGCGGGCCGCATGCTAGATCACCTATCTTGAAAGGTGGGGAGCAGGTGCCATTCATGGGCAGCTGACGATTTCATGGCTAAATCTCCATGAGGTTCTCATGGAAAATAGCAAAACAATTAAAAACGAAATCTTCCTAAGAGATTGTTAATCAGGAGTTCTAGGAGAATAGGCTATGAAACATCACCTTGCGCGAATTGTGGTCGTTGTATTTGCCTTGTGCATAATGTTTGGCACACTAGTTCCGTTTGTTCCTCCAACTCAAGCCGTAACGCTTCCTAATCATGTTGTAATCAACGAATTTGCACAGTTCCCAATAGGCGGGGATTACAACAAGCAGTGGATTGAGATATACAATCCAACTGCGACTCCAGTCAATGTTGGCAACTGGAAAATTGTGACATTCTACGGAACGACCAGAACGATTCCAGCTGATACAGTGGTTCCGTCGAACGGTTACTTTGTCTTCATGTTAAATGGTATAGTCCTCGCACACAATGGCGAGCAGATCACTCTTAAGGACGCGAGCAACAACATCGTGGACAAAACAGCTAAGAAAAGTGCCACCACGGCATCAGCCTCAACTTGGCAGAGATACCCTAACGGAGTCGATTCTGATGGTGATGGTGATTGGCAGTTCCGCGCAGGAACCAAGTGGGCGTCCAATGGTGGAGAAACCGTTTCAATGAGTATCTCGTCTTCTACGATTGTCCTAGGTGACGATGTGACTCTCTCCGGTACAGTCGATCCGGCACATGTGACCAATGTTAGAATTCAGGCGAGCGTAGACGGAGGCGCATCATGGATCAACATCACAATGGTTACTTCGAGTTCCGCTGGAGGGTACTCGTATATCGTGATACCTCTTGACGTTGGAAGTTACATGTTTAAGGCTGTACTTCCATGGGACCGTGGCGTTGTCTCAAGCACTGTATCGCTTGTTGTGAACAAGCTTTCAAGTCAGATCAGCATATTTGCAGATAAGACTGTGAAGGAACGCGAATCAATCTCTCTGACAGGATTCATTTCGCCAGTTAGACCCACGGCGCAAGTAACCATCACGATAGGAATGCCAAACGGGACCTACATAACACGAACCGCCACAACGAATTCGGCGGGATACTTCAACTACACTTTTGCCCCTGACGATCCAGGCATATGGAACGCGACAACCAGTTGGAACGGGGACAGTATAACACAAGGCGCAACAAGTTCAATGGTTCATTTTACTGTTGAACCGCTTGACAATATGCTCGTTATGCTGCCAATACTGCTGATAATTCCAGTCGTGGCGGTTCTATTGATCGTTCTAGGCGTCGGCCTTGGAAGGGGTGAAAGAAGGGCGGCGGCGCCACTGCAGTACGTAGTCCAGCCTAGACGTTTTCCACCGCGTGTAGGTCGGAGATTATTCCCAACGCGACCAAGAGTGCTTCCCGCTCGAGTTTGCCTAGGATGCGGCGGACCACTAATCTACTCAGCGCAATATCAAAGATGGTACTGTTCACGCTGTAGGCGTTACGTCTAGACAACAGGTGATTTTCGTGATATCCAAACCGATAATATCTCGGCTTCAGTTTTCCATCCAAGAAAATATTCGAGCCTAGCTGCAGAGATCTAGATGACTATTCAAGAAACGATATGAGTAACGATAGCCCCAAACCCAACAAAAGTGCGAAGGGAAGGCCGGGGAACATATCCCTCTTCTCAAGCATCTTGAATCCTGCGTAGGCTCCTACGACAAGTCCGACGGAGGCTCCTAGGAAAGACAGCTGGCCTAGATTCATCATAGCGTTGCTTGCCAGCATTGAATAGAATACTATGTCTCCCATTCCTACAGTGAGATTCCTGTATGTGCAAACTGCACCGACAAAACTCTCAAGATCTGCCTTCTCAGCAATCTTGCCTATCGGTCCCTTGTACACGGCTATCAAATCATATGTTGAAAGTGCAACCAAGAGAACGATAGCGGTCAACGTTGGAATACTCAATCCAAGGAATGTGCCCGTAAGCGACCCGACTGCAATGATTGCGCCAAGCTGTATAGGACCATGTGATCTATATGTCGCGTATGACAAGGCGAAAGTCACCATGAACGAAACTGCCAGCATGATTCCGGTGTAGAGCATTGTGTCCAAGCCATACGCGGCGAGAACGACTTCGCCATACCAATTAGTTAGGAGAAACACCGCTAGGATTAGCGTGGCTTTAATCAGGTTCTTTACAAACTTCTCTCGACCATACTTTATCAGTAGATACATTACTGTTGCCATGGCAGCGATCGGCACAATGAAAAGCAACGTGTTGAGTGTGGCTCCCTGTGAAGTCTCGGGAAACACAGTTATGGAGTCAATCTCAACCTTGGAAATCGTTACGAAATAGGTTATGATGCCTGTGAGAATTAGAGATCCGACAACGGGAACAAGATGCTGGGGTGAAGCTCGAAACTCATCTTGACTCAATGATTTTCTTCACCAATCCTCTGCATTCATGACAGAACTTCTCATGTTTTTGGTCGGTGTCATATATGCTGTTTGAAAAGAACATGACACAGTCATGATCTTTGCAGTGTGTCATCCCAAACGTATGTGCCAACTCGTGAACAGCTTCTTTAATGGCACGTTGGAACAGCAACGATCGATCTTTCTGACCGTAGAACTTTGGATCCAACCTCCATGTTGAGATCACCGCTACATTGCCAGGGCATTCAGCTTCTCCAAAAACAAAGTTCAGTGAAGGAACGTAAAGATCCACTGGTGTAACTCCGAGAACCCTGCTCATATCTTGGCCTTTGATCATGGTGGAAAGTGACCGCAGGATCTTGGTTGAGTCATACTGGTTCCTACCATTGTCATACCATTCAGTTTGAATACTGAGGGGTTTCTCAAGTTTCGTTCGAAATCCATTGAACGTCTGTTCCAGCCGTTCCATCAGTCTAGTGAGTAACTCGGTCTCAACTCTTCCGATTGGCGCCAGTCTGATAACCTGCTGGCTAGATTTCGTAGGTTTCACCTGTCTTTGGTGATATGGCCTCTAACCCCATCTCTCGTGAAGCCCATGATGCGAGCTTTGTGCAATTCTTCTCTGCACCATGCATTGTGAAAACCTTTGTTTTCTTGTCTAATTTTGAGAGTCTCTTTTCCAATTCACTTTTGCCAACGTGAGAGGAGAAATCAAACTGATCGACACGTGCCTCCACCTTCTTGGCTTTTCCATGAAACATGAATCTCTTCTTCTTGAGTAGAATGCTGCCTGGTGTTCCAGGAATCTGATAGCTAACCAGGAAAACAGCGTTCTCCCTCTTCCTCGCTATCTGTTCCATGTAGAACATCGCGGCTCCTCCCTTGAGCATACCCGCTGGAGAAACAATGACGGACGGTGTTCTCACAGCTCGTCTTCGGTCGTTCCATTTTTCTATCCAATCCGCGGTTTTCACCGCTCGTCTAAACAGATCGGGGTCAGCTAGTGCCTCCGTGTTGTTCATGAATACTTCGATTGCGTCTAACGCCATTCCGTCCACGAATATGGGATATTCGAAGTGGTGCGCTGCGAGTATTGAGATGATCTCCTGTGATCTTCCAACGCCGAAAGCTGGAACTAGGACTATTCCTCCATCCCTTACAACATCTGTGACTTTGCTTACGAATTCATCTTCCATCTTCGTTCTGTCTGCATGATCTTCGTTAGCGTATGTGCTCTCAATGATCAAGGCATCAAGGTCATCGAAGTTTTGATCGGCGGGGTTCAATAATCTAGTACTGGAATCATTGAAGTCGCCCGTGTAGAGCAGTTTCTTACCGTCATTTTCGAGCATTATCTGGGAGCTGCCTGGTATGTGGCCTGCATTCAGGAGGGTAGCCTGAGATTCGCCTACGGTGAACTGTCGTCTATATCCCGGGTTCACGCAATGGCTGAGCATAGTCTGCAGGTCGATATACTCGTATGGAAGGTAGTACCCGCTTAGGTGAATGAAGTCCTTGATCAAGAGATTCGTCAGTTGGAATGTGGGTTCTACACTGTAGATGGGCACCCTTCCTTGAATGTAGAACAATGGAAGAAGTCCACTGTGGTCCAAATGAGCGTGACTCAGTATAATGGCCTTCAAGTCCTTGGTGGGTACATGCATTGGGAATCCGACTTCATGATTCATAATTACGCCATAGTCCAGCAGAATCTGTCCATCATCGTCTTGGACAGCTATGGCTGACCTTCCTACCTCTCTACATGCGCCGAGAAATCGAATCCTCAAACTTGTTACTCACCAAACTCAACCAAGAATCTCAGTCAAAGCAACGGCATCTATTCAGAAGCGTTAACGACTTTCGTGGCTTCGTACGCCATGGCAGAGATCACCGCATATAAACTTTGCATATCTCCATAATGATGTGCATCAACATGTTTAAGATAGGCAAAGACCATAGGCGGCC
>CAZJUU010000055.1:0-9024 GCA_964549295.1 uncultured Candidatus Bathyarchaeia archaeon | reverse complement strand
ACAAGAGCCTCAGCTTTCTGCCCCGAGGAGAGCCCTCTGTCCATCAAGATTTTAGACAGTAATTTTCTAAAAGTCCTTATAGAGCCTCTTGCCCAGCGACTCTGCTGCCGCTTGAGAGAAGGAATAGTTGGAGGTATCTCCGCCGGGCATTCTATATCCCGAAGATAGAGGGCTTTCCAACCCTTAAGCTGCATTCGATAGCTGACATCCAGATCTTCAGCCAACGTATCAGCCTGCCATCCTCCCGCGTCTTCAAGAGCTTTCCTCCTAAGAACACCGGCTGAACCGTTAAAGTTCAACAGGTAACCAGCTGCTGTTCGTCCTGTCTGTTCAACAAGATGATGACCATCATAACCTATGGAGACAGCACGTGTAACCATGTTGTAATCTTGATTCATGTGGGTCCATCTGCATTGAACCAACGAAAGCTGTGGGTCTGAAAAGTATGGCATGGTCCTGTCCAAGAAGTCGTGAGGCGGAACAAAATCAGCGTCAAAGATCGCTACAAAGGGATACTTGGCGTAGTTGTTTGCGTTCTCAAGAGCACCCGCCTTGAAACCTTCGCGCAAGTCCCTGTGAATCATCATCACATCATAGCCGAGATCTCGAAGTCTATCAACAGCTTGAGAAGCGATCTGGGTCGTCTCGTCTGTGGAGTCATCCAGAAGTTGGATTTGTACAATGCTCCTACCATATCGATCAGCCATCTTCGCACATGCATTCAGAAGCCGCTCCACAACGTATCTCTCGTTGAAAACTGGCAACTGCACCGTCACAGGGAATTTCTCATCAGTCTTCTTTCTAGGTACCTCATACTCTTGGGCCTTCTTGATCATGAGATAGAAATTCAGTCCGTACGGGAAGAACAGGACTGATAGTACAACCGACATTCCCAAAAGGATCGGTTGCATGTCAAAGGCCAAGAGGCAGTTTTCTCCTATGCTTCACTCAATCGGCGTATGATTGTATCGGACTCTATTTAAGAGTTATAATGTGGATCGACATATAGAGAAAGGTATAGGCCGCTTGTGAGTTCAACGTTATGTAACTCCCATCTTCATGGGATGAATTGTCAATTTCCTAGTGAATCTCCAAACTATTCTTTTATAGGTGCTGATTAACTATCACCGTCAACGAGGACGCCAGAGCATGCGAGAAAAGCTACACGCCCTTCTGATCATATCATTTTTGCTGATGGTACATGTCAGCGGCGTGTTAGCAGACAGCCAAATTGATCCTGTGCCCTCCTCCGTCTACAATGTGACGCTTTTCGCGCGACTGGATGAGTCTGTTCCAGCGTATAACGGAATGATCCTCAGTCCAACTCCACAATTTACTGGGCAACAGATCTCCGACGCCAAGACCGAGAACGTTTTTACTCTGTATCCTATTCTTGGAAATCGATTGAGTATTTTTGGAACTGTTCTTTTCAGGGTATGGTTGAAGTCGGATTCAGTCACGTTCGGAAAAGCTGTCTTTTCATTATACGAACTGTCAGCGAACGGAAACCTGAGAGAGATTACGAGAACTGAAGGATATGTCGGAGTAGGTTCAATCGATCCCAAGTTTCGTATTTCGGATTTTAGCTTTGGAATTACAAGCGTCAATGGAACTCTCGAACCAAGCTCTGCCCTACAGTTTCGTTTCACCTATACTCCAGTCGATTCAGAAGCCAAAGTCCAACTACTCTGGAATGACGTAAACACACCGACGCAGGTGGTCGTGCCATGTGTCGACCATATCTCTACGGACTTCAGTGTTGTCGACCAATATGGAAATTCGGTTTCAGCTTTCAATGCAAATCAAACTGGAGAAAAAACCGGTGTCTGGATCAGGCTTGCCGCAGTGAACCCCTTTGGCCTTTATGATTTCAAATCCGTAACAGTGGGGGTTACGAACTCTACAGGTGCCGCGATCATCGACAATAAGGCGATGTTTCTTCAGAGTTCCGAATCATCCTTTTACTCAGGTACATATGTGTTTAACACCTCGTTTCCAGTTGGAACTTATTCAGCAGTCGTAACGATTTTAGATCAATCAGGTAATGCATATCATGTTTCAAGAACGTTCCTAATATCATACTTCTATGTTCTTCAGTTTCGGCTTGCAGATGAGGAGAAAGCCCCCCTCTTAGAGGCTAATTACACGATTTCGAGCAACTCAATTGTCTATGCTGCGGGTCGCACCAATGCTTCAGGATGGGCAACTGAACAACTGCCGTCCAGTGAAGTGGTTGGCGCCTATGATATAGTCATATTATGGAAAGACACAAGGCTTGATGTAGCCTCTGCGATGAATCTTATCAGACCAACCACGTTGCATCTGACTCCAAGTGTATACAGAGTGAAAGTTCGATGTGTTGTGTATGGAGTCCCACTTTCGGGAATCTCTGTTCACCTATCCAGCGATTCAAACATCGTAGCCGACGCTACCACGGGAATAGATGGTTCGGCCACATTCTATCAAATCCCTTCCGGAGAATACGTGATAACGGTCAACTATTTGTCATATCAACATCAAACAAGAATTCTTGTTGAAGAATCCTACGAGACTCTCATCGCTTTGGAAATACCATACCTTGGAAGGATTCCATATCTTGCGATGTTAGTCGCCGCGATTGTGGCCATCGGCGTATTCTTCAAGCGCCGACGGAAGCTCCACACTGCCAATGTGAGCGTCTTGGACAGTCTGGTCGAGGGTGGACTCCCCCCGTCTGCGACAATCATGATCTTAGGGGCATCAGCCTCAGGAAAGACTATACTGGCCGAGACCCTTATGCATGCAAGCTTGTCCAGAGGGAAACCTTGTGTCTTCGTAGCCACAATGCAGTTCCCATCCGAAATCAGAAAAGAAATGAGTGGCCTAGGTCTGGAAGTTGGTGAATATGAGAAGAACCGAAGAGCGGCATTTGTAGACTGCTACTCGGCAGCCGCTGGAAAAGTGTCCGACGAGAGCTATTCTGTGCCATCAATCACGGATCTTACGAGACTTGGAACCGAACTCTCAAAATGTCTGGAGAGTTTTGGCAGTGGAACTGAGTTATTCCTAGATTCGCTTGCTCCTTGGGTCGCCGCTCTCAAACCAGAATTCATCGTATCATTTCTACACGCCACTGGAGCCAAAGTCAAGGCTGAGCAAGGAAGATTCTACTTCACTGTTGGAACAAGCATTGACAAAGAGTTGCTCACAAAAATCGATGAAGCATCCGATGGAGTCATAGAGCTGAGAATCATGGAAACGGAAAGAGAACCAAGAAGGCGGCTTAGGATTCGAAAGGTAAGAGGACGAAAACATTCAACGCGTTGGCTTGATTTCTCCATAGCTGAAGGAAAAGGAATAGTATTCCATGTTCGTGGAGCAGTTCTTAGAAACCCTCGGAAGCACCATTAGAATAGACGATCTATCAGCACCGTTCTATTGTCTTTGGGGCATTGCATATACTTGTTAGATGCGGATCGTTTTTGAGACACTTCCATCTAAGGACTGCATGCGCGGCCTACTGCGTATATCTGTACAAGTATTTTGGACTGTTCATCTACTCTAGAATATTCGATCTTTGGGAAATACTTCGATGCCATCCTTGCCTATCCGATAGGGTCTAAGCTGTGTGTCGTGCTGGATCCCCCGCATCTTCTCAATTTGGATTGCTTTGATTACATTCCCTTCATGAACCAGTGTATGAAGAAGGATTACCCCCTGAGACAGAAACTCTTCGACCGCAAATCCTCTATCCAGAACACCAGTTCTCAACTCTGATGTAACAATCGATGTGCATTCCGTGTCGATCAACGCATCAAAGAACAGAAGAACCGCTCTTCTCCTTTTTGGGAGTTCGTGGTATCTAAGAATCATCGATGTAATGGGGTCAACAGCTATCCTCTGAATCCCCTCTTCATCAACTATCTTATGAACCGTTCTAATCAGGCTCTGAAGCGTGAGTTCAGGCAAGGAAACTCCGAGTTCATGCTCATACGATTCCACCTCGGAAAGAGATCTTTTCGACCTTCTAAGAGGTGTCGCGTCAAGAAGCAGTATCTTCCCTTCGCTCTCAAGTTTGTCGATATCCCACCCGAAGGAGGTCATGTGACTCTTCATTTGATCAGGTCTCTCATCGAGTGTTATGTAGAGGCCCCGCTCTTCCTTCCGAGCGCCATGCAAGAGATACTGCATGGCGAATATTGTTTTTCCCGATCCAGGTCCTCCGATCACCAGGACACATTTGCCTTTAGGAAAACCCCCACCCAGTAACTCGTCAAATCCTTTGATTCCAGTTTCAGTACGCTGCATAACATACGCCGGCCAATTTGTGAGTCATGAATCTGTCAGGCTTCATATATAATTGTTGAAAATCTTGTAGGCTAGAGCTGAATCCTGTCTCCGCTTCACAACCTGTATGTGCTGATGTAGTAATAGATTAGGTATATGCCGACGAGTATCATCAGTATCCCGCTGATCCTGTCGAGCCAAGGTCTCATTCCTATCAGCTTTCTTAGCACAGCCTCTCTAGCGGTTGCTGCCAGCAGTCCACTAACTACGACGGGAACTGCCATACCTAACGCATAAACAAGAAACGTGAACAGCACGTCTGGCAAGCCTCCTGACGCCATGGCCAACAGAATTATCGTCAGGAAAATTGGAGCTGAGCAGGCCGCTGTTGCCATTCCAAATGCCAACCCGAAAATGAAGAGGCTGGACAATCCGGAGCGAGTTGTAGGTCCGATCGACGGCATTCGAATTGGCAGCTTCGAACCCGCTAGGGTAGCTGCGCCGAACGCTATCACAATCACGCCAGCAACGACTATCAAGATTGGGACGTAGTGAAGAACCATCTGACCTGCAAAGGCCGGTGCCAATCCGATCGCGACAAATACTGTCAGGAACCCCACAGCGGCCACAGATCCTCCACTCATGACTTTCCTGAGAGGGATCTTAGATCCGACGTAGTAAAGTAGGTAGGCTACGAATAATGGATATCCACATGGAGATAATAGTGTAAGCGCTCCAGCAGACAGAACGAAGAGAATCTCTGTGACGTACATTTCACCGGAGCCTCATGTGACTCTCTCAGGCCCTATGGTTCGTCTCATTCGCTTGAAAAATACTATCGTCACTAGAAACAATACCAACGCCACGACTTGAACAGGTGCTTTCATCTCAGGTATGACTTGACTGCTCCTACTATCGTCTACAGCTTGAACTACATAAGGACCATAGTTCCCCACTGTAGAGCTATCAAAGACCGCTGCAACAATGACCACATTTTCCACTTTTACATTCGAGGGAATTGTCCAAGTACCAGAAAAAAGTCCGAATGCATTAGCTCCAATATCCAATGGCTCCTTGATGCCAAACGCTCTGAAAACAAAGTTCCATTCAATTCCCTCAGAACGAAGTTTGTTCTCAGTGACATAGACTTGAACGAACCCAACAAATTTCTCGCTGTCCATTTCTTGAACAGAACCCTGATACTCTAATGTATTTCCATGTATTACCTTCTTGACCGCGAGACCAACTCTGTGCACGGGTCTTGCCCCTGGAGCCCTTAAATCCATGCTAATTATTCCCCCTTTTCTGTACAAATTCCCTCCATCAAAGACGTGATAAGGAATAGTACGGACTTGGTATTGAGTAATCATTGAGTTGCCAGAAGGATTACTAAACTCGTCACTAACATGGTAGGAAACCACGAAGAACGATCCTGCCATCTGGTTATAGGTCTTCATTACATTCGGCTCATCAGATCGACATGAGGGACACCAAGTCGCGGTGAAGTGTTCATCAAACAACGCATGTGTATATCCGTCGAAGAAGGTGGACTCAGAGCCGGGCAAAGTAAGGCCAAAAATGATCAGGTTGATCCAAACCAAGATCAGAATTGGTCGTACGTTGATTCTACGACAAATTGAATATAACCGAGTCAATCTGGGATACATCGCTTTCAGTCTGCCTTTACTAGTCAACATTCTTGAAAAACATTCTTGCTCTGACTATCTGATTGATTTGACTGATACGATAGATAAGGCTACTCGTTACCATTCGAAAGACCATCAAATCTGCGATAAAGGATGTCTCGTCATGATGTCCGAATCCTATCGGCTTTCGCTGTTATGTTGGTCAGGGACGGGGTCGTGCCATCGATAATGCAAGAATTTGTCCTGAAGCGTTTTATATGGTCTCAGCCGAGTTCCAACTCTCAAATTGAGAGTAGGTCACGGGAATATGCTTTTCAAGCCCTTTTCCCCTAGAAGACAGGCCCTTGTCCTAGCATTAGTTCTCATTTCAAGTTCTTTTCCGCTCTCAGTCCTGAGCTACTCGTATGGAAACGTGAGCGACGCCATGTACGTCGAAAGTACTGAAACGCCGCAAAAAGTTCCTCCGACGAACTACGTTTCTGGACCTCAGTCAGTCATTGTCATTTTGGTTCGTTTCAAGGATGTAGCAAACGTCAAGACGAGAGAAGAAGTAAAGGATCATGTCTTCACGCAACTGAACAACTACTTCAGAAACGTTTCATATGGATCTGTCTGGTTAACTGGGGATGTCACTTCGCAATGGTATCAGCTCTCTAGATCAAGGTCATACTATGGGCTTGGCATGGCATCTTCCGAAAGACCTGTTGATCTTATAGTCGACGCAGTGAGAGCAGCTGATCGTGAAGTCAACTATTTGGACTACGGCTACATTATGATAGTGTATGCCGGTGATGATCAGGATCGATCGCTAAATACGAACGACATTACTTCTGGAGGAGTGTACGGCAACGGTTACGCAGTCTCGACCGGTGAAGGAAATCTAGGGTTCGGAGTGTCCTTTCTCTCAGAGATGGACCCCATAGGCCCCTATGCACACTATTTAGGCCTCAACTTTAGACTTCCAAGTCTACTGAATCCCAGAAAACCTCTGACGGACGACTTCGTAGGTGAATGGGATCTTATGGGACATGGCTTCTGGGCGAATAATGGCTCAACTCCAGCAGAGCCTACTTCTTGGTCTAGAATCAGACTTGGATGGATAAACGAATCTGGAGTTGTAGAAGTCAACGCCACTGAATCTAGAACACT
Source organism: uncultured Candidatus Bathyarchaeia archaeon (assembly GCA_964549295.1). Lineage (GTDB taxonomy): Archaea > Thermoproteota > Bathyarchaeia > 40CM-2-53-6 > CAVXDP01 > CAVXDP01. The sequence continues at coordinate 1,963 of CAZJUU010000055.1, read as the reverse complement.
TGACTTGGAACAACTTGAAACCTTAGGTGGAGTGAAAGCGGTTAAGCTTCCAGTGACCAAGTACAGCTACTATCTCATCGAGGTTAGAAGAAAGATAGGCTACGATTCGTATCTACCCGATGAGGGAGTCCTAGTACTCTACATTGATGAAATGCTTGAGCAAGGACAGGGCATTGTACGCATCGTGGATTCAACTACTCTCACCGCAACCTTGAACGACGCAACATTTAAGGTAGGAGGGATTTTCGAAAACAAAACGGGTAACGTTGCAGTTGAAGTTCTGAGTGCGTCAGCAACTTCATTTATGATTTCGATAGATCGAACTGGGCGACAACTATCCGCCTACCTAACAGTTGACGTGCCCTACAACGAAATTCATGTGAGAATTGATGGAGCAAACTTGACATCCGACGCTAGAAACCGCGTTCAAAGACTTGTGAAGATCGGATCTCACGTTGTGGAAGTTCCGAACATTGTCTATTTGACTGAAGATTCTAGAGCAGTGTTCAAGGGATGGAGGGATGGGGATTTTACGAATCCCCGTACGCTCTCTGTCAATGAAAACGCAACCCTTGAAGCTGACTTCGAAATGCAGTACTTGCTTCAAGTTCATTCGACATACGGTACCCCAACAGGTTCCGGGTGGTATGATGCTAACACTGTCGCAACTTTCTCTGTTCCAAGTGTCATTGAACATGAAAATGGGACACGTCATGTATTCATGTCTTGGATCGGCGACATATATGATTCATCTTCATCTAGTCAGATTGAGATGAAGAAATCGAGAGATGTGTTCGCCGATTGGAAGACTCAATACGCAGTGGAATTCACGACTGCAGGGTTGATGAATGGGACAACCCTAACGTTGACCACCAACGGAAAAAGCCAGAACTTCTCCGTTCCATTCGAACATGTTGAATGGTTTGATAAAGAATCGAAACTTTCGTTCCACATTTCTCCGGACAAAATTACTTCAGGAATGAGTTTGTACAAGCTTGATACGTGGGTTGACCAAACAGGGAAGAATGTGACGTCACCTTTGACAATTGTTCAACCGATCAAATTGACCGCCACCTATGGTACGAGAGGGCTTGTCGATTTACCGTCAGATCGGACTATTTCGGATATAGCGACCACCGTTTGGAGAGCCTACCATAGTCTGATATCAGGAATGTTGAATTTCGTGTCAGGTAACCAAGTGTTGTTAGCAGTATTTGCAGTCGCTGCGTCTCCATTGTTCACGGTCGTAGATCTCGCGCGTACTCTGTACCTCGCCCTCATTTTCGCGCCGATCGTTTCTGGAATTTGCTCGGTGGTCTTAGCAAGTTTCTTGCTTAGACTGATCTATCTGTTTCCAATCAGCATCGTCATACTGGCCGCGTATAGATTGAAGAGAAAGAAAGCTCCGAGGATGAGAGTGCTTCTACCCGTCATGGCATTATGGATTGTTGGTCTGATTCTTTCCATCGGAGGAACCGTTGTAGCCGTGATCGGAGCGGTTAACTTGATAGGTTTCGGAGCACTGGCTGTTGGAACCGCGCTCTTATCAGGTTTGGCGCCCTCGATTGCAATAGTCGGGTCAACGATATCTAAGAGAATAGACACATCTGGAACAGCCAAATAGGGACTCTGCGATCCCGACCAGCCTTCTACAACGGTTTCACATTTGGAGCCAGAGTGACCTTCTGACTCGATGGGGCATCGATCCTTACTTTCGTAAGCTTGGATTCGATTTTGACAACCGTCAAGAGGAATACTACAACCCAAGCTAAGAAAAGGAATTCACCTATGTTCTCATGAAAGATCTTCATGTCGATACTTATGAAAGCGACATAGTACGCGATTAGGAATATTCTGAATATGTTTATGAAGAAAGTTCCTATTGCACCAGTTGCGAAATAGATGAGCTTGCGCTTTGCTGGAGCATCAATCTTCATCATCAGGATTGCCATTATCAATGTGT
>CAZJUU010000054.1:0-9138 GCA_964549295.1 uncultured Candidatus Bathyarchaeia archaeon | reverse complement strand
AGGATGAACGACCCTGAATTTGCAGAGAGAATTCTCCAAGATAGAAGAGCAGATCTTGTTGCCATGGGAAGGGCTCTAATAGCCGATCCGATGCTTCCTCTGAAAACTTTGGAGGGAAGAGCCGACGAGGTGCGAAAGTGCATAGCCTGCAACCATGGATGCGCGGGCCGAGTTATCTTCTCCGGTCTGCACATGAAATGTAACGTTAACCCTGATGTGGGAAAGGAAAGGGAGTATCGAATAACGCGAGCCGAAAAGTCGAAAAAGATCTTGATCGCTGGTGGTGGACTTGCCGGAATGGAGGCTGCTAGGGTCGCTGTCCTTCGCGGTCACGATGTGACTCTTTATGAGGAGACGAATAGGCTCGGTGGGCAATTCATGCTGGCGACTAAACCACCACACAAGAAGGAGCTTCTGAATATACTCGATTACCTCAATGGTCAGATGGACAAACTGAGCGTGAAGGTTGAATTGCTCAGAGAAGTGACTCCGGAACTCGTTGATCGAGAGAAACCGGACGCTGTCATAGTCACGACTGGAGCCACACCGATCATTCCATCTATTCAAGGCGTCGAAAGCAAACACGTAGTTACAGCTTGGGACTTGCTTGCAGGCAAGGTCGATGTAGGAGATGAAGTTGTGATCCTAGGCGTTGGAGAAACCGGATGCGAGACAGCTGAGTACCTCTGGGAATTAGGCAAGAAAGTGACCTTGGTGGGTGGAAGAAGAGGCGGACTTGCACTGGACATGGACCCAATCAACAGGTATATGCTTCTGCGGCGGCTTGAAGAGAAGAAGATACGTGCACACGTCAACACAGGTTTCGAAGCGATTGTGGACGGAGGCATAATAGTTTCTGACGCTCGTGGAAGGCGAACTTTGAACGCCGAAAGTATCGTACTTGCGTTGGGTTCGAAATCGAACAATGGGCTTGTACGGGCCTTGAGAGGGAAAGCTTCACAGATCTTTGCAGCAGGAGATTGTGTTGAACCTCGTAGGAGCTTGGAAGCCATTCATGAAGGCTCATGGGCTGCTAGGCAGATCTGATGAACTTTTGCCTTGAAAGCACGGACTGTTAGAAGGCACAATTTGGGAGCGGTACCTTGGCTATCAGGCCTTTCAGATCCATTGGCTGATTTGTCTACAAATGACTAACGATATATACGAATGCTAGGTGTCAACATCTTTCGATCTCGGTGACCGGATTGGCGCGGACGCGAATATTCTTCACGAGCGATATCCATGGGTCCGATGTTGTCTTTATCAAGTTTCTGAACGCTGGAAAGTTCTACAAGGCCAACGCGATCATTGCGGGTGGCGACATAACTGGGAAGATGATAGTTCCCATTGTTGAACTGCCGGAAGGTGGATACAGGGCATACTATCTAGGTTCAGAGAAGATTATCGGAAGCAAGGATGAGTTGTCACAGTTTGAGAAGATGCTTTACTCATCTGGATACTATGGTCATAGGACAGACATGGCTCATATGGAAGAGTTTAGGGCGGACCCGAAAAAGATTGATGAACTGTTTTCGAGATTGATGATTGAACGTGTTGAGAAATGGGTGAAGATTGCTGATGAGAAACTTAAGGGAACCAACATCAAGTGTTTTGTTCAACCTGGGAACGACGATCGGTATGAGATTGACGAGATCCTCGCTCATTCGAAGACCATCATCAATCCTGAAGGTTCTCTGCAAGAGATAGACGGACACGAGATGATAAGTACTGGACATGCGAACATGACGCCTTGGCGATGTCCAAGAGACATTTCCGAGGAGGAGCTAGGGGCAAAGATAGAAGCCATGGCTTCCCAGTTGAAAAGCCCCAGCACAGCGATCTTCTGTTTTCATGTTCCTCCTTACAATACTTTGCTAGACCCTGCCGCCGTTCTTGATGAGAATCTCAAGCCGCAGCTGGAGCCTGGTGGTGGCTTCAAGATGGCCCCAGCTGGTTCCTTGGCTGTAAGGAAGGCGATAGAGAAGTATCAACCTCTCCTAGGCCTACATGGGCACATACATGAGTCGCGTTCTGCCGATAAGATTGGACGAACCCTTTGTGTTAATCCTGGCAGCGAATATGGCGAGGGGGTTATGCGAGGAGCGGTAATAGAACTAGAAGAAAATAAAGTGAAGGACTACGCCTTCACCCAAGGGTAGTTTCACCTGCTGCTATTCAGGCGGTACTTCTGCAAACGTCATTTCTAGAGGCAGCCCTGTCTTTCTTCGATACACCGATGCAATGATGTAGATGATGGCACCCACAACGAAGACGCCAAAAGTGAATGCCACGAACATAGGATTCAGAGTGCCAGCATATGAGGGCATGAATCCCGCGTAAACCAGCCAGCCAGAAAGAGCTAGAGCAACTACTCCTAGTATGCTGATTAGTGGTACTCCGCCGACCTTCTTGGTTACCGCTGGCGGTGAACGATCAAAGATATCCTTTCTCCTGAACGGGAAGATGATCCCTGATATGGCGACTATCGCTATCTGTATGAACCAGCCTGGAACCACGTACGCAAAGTAGGTCATGAACGGCGTGAACATATAGAGACCCATGGAGGCTAGAGCTGCCAATGCTACAACTATCAGTGCAACGTAGGGAGTGTTGAATCGCTTGTCAATTCTTGCAAAACTCTTTGGCAGTATCCTGTCGAAAGAAAAGGCGAACACCATACGGACGCAAGTGAAGACGTACGTTAGGTTTGAGCATAGACCGAAGTAGTAACCTATGTTTACTATCGCGGTGAGCCATGGATTGTTGTTTGAGGCATACATGAACAACAAGTTGTAGAACGTTGGAGTGAATGGAAGCGTGTAGGATGGATCCGCGTTGATAGAGAGATAGCATATTGCATTTATGAATTGGGCGCCCATAACCCAGTAAGTGACCTGGTAGACCACCCAGAGCCAAAGACCAAACACGACAGCTCCGCCGATTATAGCGACCATTTGTGAACGCCTGACTTCTTTGATTTCGCCTGATATGTATACGGACAAGTTGAAGCCTGTGAAGCTCAGGATTGCGTATACTATGCCAAGAAACGTTCCCTCAGTAGTAAATCCGCTCGGATATCCTTGGGAAAGAGCGGTCTGCACTACCGTATCATAGTCCATTCCTGACAGGCTGTTGAAGTTTGCCTTGAAGCCTTCAGGTCCTACGGAGATCATGACTGCCAGATATGTTATGAGCCCGATGATCTGTATGGCAGATGAGACCCACAGTGTTTTCACAAACGTCTTTGTTCCCGCGGCTACGTCAACTGCGAACGCCAGTATTATCAGAATGCCTACCAGTAGCAAGCCAGGGTTTGATGAGAGAAATGAAGCTATCCCGGTGTGGCCGAAGTACGTTAGCACTGGAGCCAGAGAGAAGTTGACGACCCACACGTTGACCGTTCCGATCCAAGCAATCAACACGAACATGACGAAGAAGACGATAGAGAAGCCTATCGCCGGATGCAGGATCCGACTGCTCCACACGTAGTCTCCACCAGTTCGTGGCATCGACGCGGAGTACAGTGCGTAAAAAACGCCTATAGCCGCGACTATCGGAATCGATACGATTACAGCGAGAGGCATGTTTACGCCTGGATAGAAAGCTGCTGCCCAGATTCCGTATATGTAAGCGGTTGCAGGACACATGACTACGACATTGAAGATTAGTGCATCCTTAGCCGAGATATCTCTTGTAAGCCCCGAAGCTTTCCTCACGAACAATTCTTTTTCCATTTTTGTTTCATCTGTTATTCGTGACTTCGAATAACAGACGTGTCGGTAAGAAGACAGATTGTATTTAATACTTTCGAGCTTTCAACGGCAGTTTCTCTGAATGGGGTCACAAGGAGGACATGAGCTTAGTCTAACTTTCGATCTTCTTGACCACTTCTTCCCTATAGCCAACTATGACTCTTATGTACCCACCGAGCATCCTGTCGACGTCTTCATCGCCTGTGTCGACGAACAACGGTTTTCCGACAAGTGAATTGAGCTTGCTCTTTGTGGCAACGATGATTATGTTGGACTTGCCAACCCTTCTAATTACTTCTGGACTTATTTGTTGGTTTCCTCTTCCAAATATGTAGCCTTGACCGCCGATTGGCGTTACCACAATTCTTGTTACCTTGCCATCGATTAGTCTCAGAAGTTGTTTTTCATTCACGTCTTTGGAAATCAATTTGCGATTGTTTACTACATCGACGCCAAGTAACGTCTTGTCGATTCCCAACTCGTCTCCAATTGGCTTGATCGTTGATCCAGGGCCCAGCACATAGAAGCAATCATCACTCATCTCTTCAACAATGTATGCTGCAATAACCTTCTTCTGATATTCATCATCTTCTGCATAGGAGCTGCCGATCTTCGCATCTTGAACTAGACTTCTTTCGTACGGAATCTGTAGATAGCCGTACAATCTGGCGGAAACACGGCCCTCTCTAAATGCGTTCTCATCAATATCCATAACCTCTGCCTCTCGGACAGGGAAATCTTGCATCAAGAATTTTGCAGCCAGATCTCCCGCTTTCTCGGGATTTATTGCGAATGCCGCCGAATGTATCTTCACACCTGACGGTATCCCTAGGACAGGAATCTTAGAGTTGACGACTTCGCATATGTCTCTCGCGGTTCCATCTCCGCCTGCAAAGAGAATGAGGTTTACCCCGAGATTCAGCATCTGTTTTGCCGCGTTCTTAGTATCCGTGCCACTTGTTTTTCCGCTTTCTATCGAACCTATTACTGTGGGTTCATAACCCGCTTCTTTGGCTTCGTCCTCGCCCATTTCAATTGGATATGTTATGACTTCGATTAGATCCTTCATTGGTGAGATGCGTTTCAACGCGTCCATCGTTCTTCTTGGAGAACTGGGGATAGCTCCAAGCTCTATTGCTCTCTTGAATATTTCTTGGCCATCGCTACCCTTGAGTCCCACTCTACCGCTTGGCCTGCTCTCTTCAGAGCACTAGCCCGGCTATGGGATTCACAATTAGGCCCAGTTTCTTTTTCAACGCTTTCGCCTTATCATCTCTTGCTGGTCGCTCATTGGAAGAATCTCAGCGAAAAGTGACATCACTTTCTACCTCTCTTCTTGAGGAACGCATTCCACGTCAGAGCGGTCCTCTTGAAGTCCTCGGTGGGACTCATGTCGATTCTAGAGACTGCACAATTATGAGGAGCTGTTCTGATTATTTCGGGGTCTGCATAGGCTTCATGAGACAATTGATGGATTATTTGGCAGAACCTGTCTAGGTCAGCCTTTGAAATCGATTCGGTTGGTTCAGGGGTCATGGGCTCAGGAACGATCCAAGGGTGGTGGCTCAGGAAACAATTCGCAACGCCAAAGTCCCCAATCCTCATGTTCAGATCCGAGGCTCCAAGTCCAGTATCATTTTTCAGTTGTTCCCAGCTGAATCTGGCCTCCTGCATTCTGTAGTGATCCTTGGCATATGGCAGGCTTAGACCACGAACGTTCGAAAGTCTCTTTATCATGTAGTTATTGTTAATTACGGCCACTTCGGCGACCTCTCTTATTCCTTCCGCGCCAAGCGCCATCATCCATGCATATGCTCTCAGAGCGCATTGTATGTTTCCGTAGAAGCTTCTAGTCTTCCCGATGGTATTTGGTCTATCGTAGTCTAAACGATATTTCTTTCCGTCGAATCGCACAGAAGGGACCGGAAGGAATCTTCTGAACTTCTCCTTCACGCCCACGGGTCCAGAACCCGGTCCATTACTTCCATGAGGAGAAGAGAACGACTTGTGCAGGTTTACCTGACACATGTCGGCACCAAGGTCTCCGGCTCTCACAACGCCCAGTATGCTATTCGCGTTGGCTTGGTCAAGTAGAACTAGTCCACCGACATCATGGATGATTTTGACGTATTCCCCGACATTTTTGTCAAAGACACCTGTGTCGTAAGGATCCGTAAGCATCATAGCAGCTGTGTGCCTAGAAGCAGCGGCTTTCACAGCCTCAAGATCTGGACAGCCAGTGTCCTCGTCATGTTCAAGAGTAACAACTTTGAATCCTGCAGTAGCCGCGGCTGCTGGATTGCAAGGATGTGATAAGAGCGGCACAACGACTTCAGTTCTCTGTTCAAGCTCTCCATTCTGCTTGTGATAGGCTTTCATCATGCAAACATTGGTGAATACTCCATGGGAGCCTCCTCCACCATGAAGGTTGACTTCATCCATTCCGGTGATCTCCTGCAACCACATGCAGACTCTATACATTATTTGCAAAATGCCTTGAACTGTATCTTCGTCTTGGAGTGGATGAAGATCAGCGAATTGAGGCGCTCTACACATTTGCTCGTTCACCTTGGGGCTGTATTTCATCGTACAGGTTCCGACTCCGGCGACAATTCCGGAGTCATAACCGAAGTTCTGTTGGGAAAGGTGCATGTAGTGAGTCAGTACTTCTGACTCAGATAGTTCCGGAAGCTTTGGAAGCTGTTTTCTCCTCATTTTCGATGGCAAAAGCGATGCAACATTGCCTGTTGTTGATTTGATCTGATCTTCAACGGCAGGCACCAAGTGTCCTCTCTGACCTCTCTGCCCCATCTCGAAGATGATTGGTTCATTCCACGTTGCGCAGTGATAACGTCTCATCTTGTATCACCTTCTCCTTAAAATGGATCTCAGAGCCCTACAAAGTCCATCGATCTGATCCTTGGTGTGAACTTCTGTTACACAGTACAGTGCAGTCTTTCCAAGTTCTGGAAACTCCTTGGTGATGTCCTTTCCTCCTTGAATTCCACGTTTGAGAAGAGCTTTGTTCACGTTGCGAACAACTTTTTCGGCTCGGTCGAAATTCACAGTGAACTCTTCGAAATGAGTCGATTCAAAAATGGGAGCTTCAATGCCTCTTATCTCAGATATCTCTTTCATTGCGTAATGCGATTTTTGCATAATTGCTTCGCCGAGTTCTCGTATCCCTTGTGGTCCCAGCAACGCCATGTAGACAGCCGCGCTTATTCCCCAGAGAGTTGCGTTAGTTCCTGCGAAGCTCTTTCCTTTCTCTCTTGACTCGTAGTGGAGTCTTTTCGGAAGCGCCCACCAGCTAAATCCATATTGTCCTTCCTGTTCGGTAGTCGTTATTGTCAAGAGAAGAGTAGGCATCTCTGCAACGAATCTCTCTTCATCTCGACAGGCAAGGATCCCCATCACTCCGCCTCCATAGTTCATGTGAACCCCAAGAGATTGTCCTTCACCAATCACGATGTCTGCCCCGTATTCGCCAGGAGGCTTCAGCACTCCCAGTGAAAGAGGTTCAACCCCAACAATACTCAATGCGCCGCGATCATGGGCTATATCCGAAATTTCCTTTCCTTGGGTCTCGATGAACCCTAGATAAGATGGATTCTCAATGTAGATAGCAGCCGTCTTTGTCGAGATTCTACCCTTCAAGTCTTCTAAATCGAGCTGACCCGTACTGCTATCATAGTCCACCAGTCCTAGTTCCACTAGGCCCGAGCAGTAGTTGTTCATCACTGACAACCTTTCAGGCGATATTGTCTTCGGAACCAGAAGCTCGTATCGCCCCGTGATCCTCGAAGCCATTCGAGCCGCCTCGCCGCAGACTGTCGCCCAATCATACATGGGCCAACTCACCGCGTCCAGTCCAACCAGCTCGCCTATCATGCTTTGAAACTCGAACAAGGCTTGGAATCTTCCTAAGTCAACGTAGGTATCACCTGTATACGCCGTCAGAAACTCTCCACGTCCGATTATCTCGTCACAGACCGCTGGAACATAGTGGGGCCAACAGCCACCGCCCAAAAAGCTTGGCATATCCTGAAAACTCCTGTTTTTCGATAACAAGGATGTAACGTGATTCCTAACCTCATACTCCGAAGAAGATCTCGGAAGATTGAGTTTTCTTTTCATCAGGAATTTCTTGGGAATGTCTGCATACAGTTCATCGACGCTCTGTACGCCAATCTCTCTAAGCATTGCCTCCTTTGTTTCAGGAGCAGAATTCGGTATGTAGGGGTGAACAATATTTTTGGCTACCATTTCGCTACACCACCATAAATTCTATTGTCATCATGGTTTAAGACTATATACGTCTAGAAAGTTCTCAGTCGAATGTGACACAGAAGCAGAAGTTGTCGCATTTGGAACACGAGATCTGATGAGCGAGTGCAGGGACGGGCAAAGAATCTGAGGAAACATTTAACGGTCATACTCTGGTATAGACAGGTCCATCGGTCGTTTCGAGCTCCTCGTGGTGAAGTAGATGAACACGGGAAAGTTCAGTGGTTATGCTGGAAAGATTCTAACGGTTGACTTGTCCGAGCAATCAATTAGAGATGTGGATTTGAATTGGGACTATCTGGAGAAATTCATAGGAGGCGCAGGTTACGCAGCACGAATACTATATGATATGATAACTCCAGAAACCGACCCATTAAGTCGGGAGAACGTGCTCTTCTTCATCGCAGGTCCAATGGTTGGATCAGGCTTTCCGGGAACCACCAAGTGGTCGGTATGTTCCAGGTCACCTTTGACAAACATATGGGGCGAGTCGAGTGCAAGTGGTTCTTGGGGCGTCGAGATGAAATATGCAGGATATGATGGACTAATTTTCAAAGGTAGATCAGACTCTCCCGTCTATATCACTGTTTGTGAAGGGCGAGTTGAGATCGTGAAGGCCAATCATCTTTGGGGAAAGGACACCGTTGAGACTTCTAGGGCTATAGAATCGGATTTGGGTGAACCGAAGACTAGGATAGCGTCTGTTGGCCCTGCTGGCGAGCGTCTTGTTAGATACGCATCAATTGTGACAAATGAGGAAAGACTCTGTGGAAGAGTGGGTATGGGAGCCGTAATGGGTTCCAAGAAATTGAAGGCGGTTGCCGTTAGAGGAACAGGTAAGATGCCCTTGGCAAATGAGGAGAAAGTGCGAGAGCTGACCAAAGAGGCTCGTGAAGCTGTGAGACTTCCAAGAGCTCCTGCGAATGTGGCTGGAAGAGTCAGAGCATTGTCTACAGATGGAACTGCAAGCGGACTTGAGGGATTGGAAAAGCAGGGAGGACTTCCAGTTAAGAATTGGACGAAGGGAGTTTTTCCAGGAGCGGCCAAGATCAGTGGTCCAGCAATGACAAAAAGCATTTTGGAAAAACCCGGTATGTGT
>CAZJUU010000053.1:0-9246 GCA_964549295.1 uncultured Candidatus Bathyarchaeia archaeon | reverse complement strand
TGGTCCCCTCAAGAGCAATCGTGTTTTTGATTCCGCATTTTAGTAAAGCGATAATATCAGCTCGTCCTTCCACGATGATTATTGAGCTGCTTTGTTGGGCTTCTGGTCCTGCAGGAACCAAGTCTGGACCGAGTGCCATGACTTCCCCCGATCTGATTGACTCTGACACTTCTTTAACGAGTTCATCAGTGCTAGGGCTGCTTTCAATGACCCACTTCTTCAGGATGTCTTTCGCCTTGCTCATTATCACTTTTCTTTTGTCTTCTCTTACATCGCCAACTCGTTCAAGACTGATTCTCGATTCGCATGGGCCAATTCTGTCTACGCTTTCAACAGCTGCCGCGATGATTGCTGTTGAGACCTTGTCAAGGCTTGAAGGAATTGTTATCGTTCCAAAGGTCTTGTCTTGCTTGGACTCGAGTTCTATCTCGATTCGGCCTATTCTGCCACTTTTTTGAAGCTCCCTAAGGTCTAGGTCTTGACCGAAAAGGCCTTCTGTTTGTCCAAAGATCGCGCCTATTACATCCGGTTTCTCTACGACACCCTCAACGGTGAATCTTGCTTGAATAACATACTTTGCAGTAGAAGCATACTTCTCCTCATTTCCCATAAGTAATGAACCTCCTCGTTCAATCTGCTCAACTCCTAGTCTCGAGATTTCAGGTTCCCCTAGGAGTTCCTACGAAAGAAACCCGTAAGCTCTGTAAACTAGGTAATCTTGAATGGCGCTTGTTATTTCCCAGAGGCTTTTAAAGATTTGGTCTATTCATTCATTTGCATGTTCAGGCATCGACAGCCTCTCTCAATCTATTCATGTAGTCAGCTAATTCCTCTACACTCCTTATGTCAGAACGTCCTAGGCTTCTGAGTTCTCTCCACAGTCTGTCATCTGCCTTTATCCGAATTCTTGAAAGTTCTCCAATGAGCTGTGAAGAGAGTTCTCTCCCCTTCTTGTCAAAGTCTGTGAGTACTATGACTTCTCGAGACGTCTTCATTTTCTCAACGAAGTCAAAGAATCCTATGCCTGTGGATTTGATGCAGAATATCTTGCCTTCGACGCCTAAACGTCTCAGCGAAAGTTCATCTTTTCTTCCTTCAACTATTATCGGGGTTCCAAGCCTAGATCTATCCACTAGTTTTCGTGTGAGGCGATCAAGCCTCAGATATTTCCTTTCGGATGCAGATGGCATGCGTCTATCTCGTGACCTCAATCTCCATCATTTTCTTCAATGTGTCTGGGTGTCTCTCAAAATGGTCTCTTACTCCTTTCAAGATTGTTGATAGTGCATTGCCTACGCTGTTCTTGATGTCGAGTGGATGAATCTGGCCTTTTGCATAGACTGCTTCAAGATCTTCATAATTCTCGAATGTGATGGACCCCCCATACTTTGAGGGCCTATCCAACTCCAGTCTGCCTGCCAAGGGAAAGATCACGTACTTAGCCATCTCTAGGATAGGGTTGGATTTCACATCCTTGGGAGGACAGAATGCTGCTCCAATCTTCTTCTTGATATCCTCGGGTGAGTCGTGTACAAACAGACATTTCTCGGGCGTGCTCTTAGACATCTTTGACTTGATCTCACTATCCATCTCCACATTTTCATCGAACTGGCCCTCACTTTCTTGTTCCGGTTCAGATAATCCCATCAGGAGATGAGTGTGAACGCACGTCGGTTTCTTCATGTTCAGCTTGTCTGCGGAATCTCTGGCTAGCATGTGGGCCTTTCTCTGGTCTATACCGCCACAAGCCACATCGAGTTTCATTTGAAATATGTCAGTTGCCTGCATGCATGGATAGAAAACGCTTGCAGACTCTATATCACCCGCCTCCATCGATCTTCCCATGATTGGAAGCGCACGCCATATTCGCTGAATCGAAGCGCTCTTTCCTATTCTGATCACTTTTTCCCAGTACGATATATCACGTGCAAGCTCAGAAGCCCAGACATAGTTGACTTGGTCTCTTCTTATTCCAAGTCCATCAAAACAGTCTTTGAAGTATTCTCCACATAGTCTAATGTTGTCCATATTGCCTCCGAGTTTATTGTTAATCCAGGAATGCCAGTCTGCTAGGAAAATAGTGAAGTCGAAACCAGCCTCTACCATGTCCTTGATCTTGCTTCCACAGATCAACCCCATGCCGATGTGCATTATTCTAGATGAGTTCCTTGTCGGAGCTCACTGTCCAGAGCACTCAAAGCCCCAGTAGGCTCTCGGTCTGGAGGTTGTCTCGAGGATAGATCGAAGTTCCTTCCTAGTAATTACCTCGTCACAATTGCGGGTGACGAGCGCTATCTTATCTTCCAGATCCATGATGTTCACTTTGAATTGGGAATCGAAATCGGATGATCCGAAACTTAAGAGTTTGCTATCATAAGTCGTTTAGGATTCGGCATTGTAGCCTACATCACTAACACCCAACCTCATTGGAAGCGGCGTCGCCACTCTAGGTTGGGCTCTCTCGGAGGTAGGCTTTTTCTACCGCCTACACAAGATGTCTGGAATATTGCCTGCGAATCCTGAATTAATCCTTTACCCTTTCTGGTTTGCCACGTAGAGTTTTCTCACGTCAACCTCGAATGCGGATACCGGTACTTCGAGTTTCCACGCCTCTAAGACTGAAGGATGTAATTCTCCAACTAGTCCCGAATCGGTTTCATTAATCTTGACTTTTCCAACCCTTCCTTGTATGAAGCTAGCATGTCCAGTCTCCTCCACCTGAGACTCGAATCCAAGATTTGACGTCAACGATTTGAGTACAGAGGCGATTCGAGAGAAACTTGTATCTGCAGCCGCTTCCACACATGCAAGCTTGAGACGATCCACAGCATAGTTCTCAACGTTTCGATCTGGTTCAACACAATAGCCGACCTCAAAAATCTTCTGAGGATACTCCACATGTGTGTTGTAGCTTAGAAACTCCATAAGGCTAGGGAGCAACCATTTCCTGAGGCAGGTATGTGTAACCATGCGAGGATTTGAAAGCCCTACAATCTCTTCTTCTTTCATGTTCATTTTTTCAAAGATCTTCTCTGGATTACTGAGGTCGTATGTCAGCACTTCTTGGAACCCGAATCCAATCATGAGTTCTCTGACCACAGATGAGAGTCTAGTCTCTTCAGATACCCCAGACATTGTGGCTTGGCTTGGCCACACAGGTTTGATCTTGTTATAGTCATAGGCGATAGCCAAGTCCTCGACGATATCTACTGGATGCATTATGTCAAGTCGGTAACACGGAATCAACACTTCCAACGTGTTCCCGTTGCCTGCTGTAGAACTGTAGCGTGCTCTTTGCAGTAGATCCAGCACCTCGTCCTTGGACAGGTTCATTCCAAGAATCTTGTTCAAGTAGTCCAAGGACAATGAAATCTGGCTACACTTCATTTCAGGTGTTGCAACATTCCTTTTCTCACCGTATGGGTAGTGTACAACGCTCGAGTGGATCGTTCCGCCTCTGTCAGCTAGCGATGTTGCTAGAATAGTCAATGTGTCCAGAACGGTCTTTTCCACTGTCCCCGTGATTTCTATCAGTATATTCCTGGTCTCGTCTGTAATCCTTCCAAGATCATTTGAGTTGATAATGGGTGGGAAAGACAGCACTTTATCGTGTGAGTCTTTCAGAATTGGCCACACGTTGTGTTCTTTCACTATGTTGCCGTATTCGAGGCCTTTGGGATGTCTTTCCAATATCTCTTTCAAAGTCATCTTTTCGTCGAATCCAAGTGGAGTGAAAGACGTTTCCTGAGGCTTTGAAACGCCATATGTGAGCGGTGGATTGATCAGATCGAACTCGTATACCCCTATCGAGGTTCTCTTTCTTTTTCGACCGTAGGTTTCATCCAATTTGTCTTGGAGATGCATCAGCCCTTTGATGATCATGTCGTTCAGATGGACGTTCTTCACGATCGCGCATCCAATGAATGGACGTATGGTCTCCAGTCGCTTGTCCACATTAATAGTCACACCTGAGGAACCGGCTACACCATAATTCTTGAGACCCTTCTCGATCCCCAGGAAACCTTTCAGAGCGCGCGCTATTCCTTCTGCACTCCAGAAATCGGGATGGTTACTATCCTTGATCTCAATGCTAAGGTCGTCTCCAAGTAGCTGTTTTACTTCGCCTTTCACGAAGGCGACGATTTCGTTCAGCTCCTCGATCGATCTTGGTAGGTCTTGTCCGATGAGGGACTGGAGGTCAGTGAAGTTGACTTCTATTGTAGGCATTACCTTACCTCCTTGCGTCTTATCCAGTTCAGGTCTTGAGTGAATAGGTCACGAATGTCGTCGATTTGATTCCTCATCATGAAGAGTCTGTCAACACCAAGTCCCCATGCTAGAACAGGAACGTTGACTCCAAGGGGCAGAGTCAGTTCAGGTCTGAAAATACCTGATCCCCCGAACTCAAGCCAACCGTATCCCTCCTTAAACGCCGAAAGTTCAACACTTGGTTCTGTGAAGGGGAAGTAGTCGGGTCGGAACCTGACCTTGTCTGCACCTGCAAGTTCCATAGCGAACCTTTCGAGAACACCTAGAAGGTTGCACAACGTCAGATTTTCGCCGACAACTATTCCTTCGACCTGATTGAATTCAGTTAGGTGCGTTCTGTCTGTAACTTCTGGTCTGAAACATCTTGCGATCGAGAAATACTTTCCTGGCACCTGAAGATTTTTGCTTATTAGGGTTCTTGCGCTTATGGCGGTTCCGTGACTTCTGAGAACTAGGCGTGCCGACTCTTTCTCTGAGAACTCATAGTTCCAGCCTGTTGACCCTGTCTTCCAACCGTTCTCGTGTGCTTCTTTCACATTGACTAGGTAACCTTGATACTTGTCTAGGTTTCCATAGGGAGGATTCTCGACAAAGTAGATGTCGTGTATTTCTCTAGCTGGGTGATCTTGGGGCATGAATAGGCTGTCGCAGTTGAAGAACATCATCTCAACAATCGGGCCTGTCATCTCTTGGAACCCCAGCGCAACCAGCTTAGATCGCAGTTCATCGAGAAACCTGTTGTAGAGTTGTTTCTTTCCAGGCCAGACCTCTGCGACCGGGGCAGTTATGTTGTATCGCCTCAGTCTAGTCTCTCGCCACCTTCCACTCGTTATGAGTTCAGGTGTCAGAGCACTAACTTCTGGAATAACCTGTATTCCTTTTTCAATCCTCTTCCGGCCATTAGCTGTCAGTTGAACCTGTCTGTCGTTCCTTCTACTTTCCTCGAGCAGTTTCCTCTTCTTGAGTTCAAGAGCAACGATCTGATCTTCTCGTGATAGGTCTTCGAGAACTAGTTCCTTCCTATCTCTTATGAGACGTAACAACGAATCCTGTACGGACTTAATTGGTTCTCTCTCAACT
The DNA here is from genome assembly GCA_964549295.1 of uncultured Candidatus Bathyarchaeia archaeon. GTDB lineage: Archaea > Thermoproteota > Bathyarchaeia > 40CM-2-53-6 > CAVXDP01 > CAVXDP01. Next base: position 3,897 of record CAZJUU010000053.1, on the reverse strand, counting down.
TCAAGATATATGTCAAGGCCAATCTTCACAACCTTTCCCAGTTTCTTCCTTTGAATCCATCCAACAACTATGGGTACCATCGTTTCTGGTAGGTCTAGTTTTTGAAACGCCTCCCGGATTGAAATCTTGTCTCCCTTCTCAGAAGCTAGGTTAACAACTCTCGTTTCCGGAAGGCCTAGGTCAGCGTAGGTTCTCCCCTCATCCGAGAGTCTCAGAACACGAACAGGCCTCTCCTTCAGGGTCAGGAACTCCTGTCGGGATAGTGATAATATGGCCCTTGTCACAGCCGATTCATCAAGTTCTGTAGACTTGAGTTCCTCGACCTTCACGCTTCCCTTGAGTTTGCTCAACGCTAGTAGTGTCTTCGCTTCATTCTCTCGCAGTTCAGCCAATGATGTCGCCATCCGCAGATCTGGAACGTGCTATCCCTACAGAAAGACTATGTTTAATCAAAATTACGCTTTGGTTCACGTTTCAAAGTTCAATTGAACCTTTTAACTGGAGTTGCGCGTAGAAGCAACTGCCTTATTGATTCCCAGTGCTTTTAAGTTTGAGCATCGGTAGAAATGTCCAACAGTAATCAGAACGAATTGAAACAACTAAACTCACGTGGGGTTTGATGCAGATGCCTGCGACGGGATCGAAAAAGGATGCGTTTTCTTGGCTGTCCAAGAGACGAAAAATTCCAAAGGATATTCGTCAACTTATCGATGCGATATGCATCGTAGACGCTGCACGAGTGGGGCGGTTCAAGAGGCTGAAGGAACTCGGGAAATTTGTTGAGGATGGTGACTTGGCTAAGGGCACGGGTTTCAGTTGGAAGGCTGTTCGAGGTGACATCAGCACGATTCTTGATCTTCCTAAGAAGGATCCTACCATCGCGCGTTACGCTAGCCTGATTCCTGCTCTGAGCATAATGATACTCTCAGGATTCATGGTAATCGTTCTTCTCTTCACGCTTCGCATATACTGGTTGTTTGATGTCCGCAAATACACGTCACTCGAATTTAGTAACGTCATTGCGATAGTGCTTTTTGTGATCGGGGGCTTGCTTGTCGCGAGATGGTACATGGATGAAAGAATAGGGGAATTTTATGAGACGAACCCAACGAAAAGTCAGAGGCTAGGGCGTTTCACTCAGGCGCTCATAGACCATCTTGTACAGAAACTGAAGCACAGCAAGAAGCCTGTAGATTTCCAGATGAGACTCTATAACGTAGACTACAAAGGAATTTCTGTACGCAAGAAGCCCAGTCTAATTAGAGACTATTACGTTATCAAGATTGACTTGAAGAAGAACTAGGCGATCAGATTTTCCGCTCTCCGTATCCGCCTAGGCCCCCTTCAGTCAGGTCACGGCTTACTTCCTCTATGGCGTCCCTGTACCATTTTCTGCTTGGGCCAACTTTGGCTCTCATCTTCCAGCCCATAGTTTTGGCTTCGCCTTCGATTCTTTCCAAGAGAAGGTTGATCTTCCCTGCGACATTCGATCGATCCTCTTCCGGCAGCGCAGCAAAGCTTGGCAGGAACTCGTCTCTTACCCTCTTCAAGTTCATGGTTCCCGTGTAATAGAATCCCCAGTCCTCCGAAAACAACTTGGCAATTCGACTCATGTTGATCGTTTCTTTGTCTGAGTCTCCTACATCGTGTTCTCTCAGCAGCATTATGCTATCGATTATGTCTTTCTGGTTGATCTTGACTATCTGAAGTTTCTCCAGCAGAAGCTCAGCCAATGGCAGAGTTGGATAGTCAGCCTCCAATCTCCCTTGGAACGGAATATCATGACAGAACTCCAGTTTATCGAAGAAGATGTCGCTATGTAGATCCTCATTCTTTGGATCAAAGAAAATCAGGCGGAATACGACGGCCATCAGGTATGCCGCTGGCTCTTTCCATCCCAGAGTTTTCCTGAAGAGTTCCCTGATCTGTTTCCACTGCTTTCGATACGCGACAAAGTCTATGTCAGTCAATTTTCGTCCCAGAGTATCGTGAAGATGTTGATACTTCGGGCAGTGAATCGCAAATGCTGTAGCCCCCAGAATTCTCATTGTGAGATCCTTATCTTGAGCTATCTTCACTATTTCGACAGCTTTGTCGATCATCCCTTGCTTGCTAAGTTCCAAGTGTGCCACCGAAGCTGACGGTCTCGAAAAGACCTGCGCCACCTTATAATCATTGCGAACATCGGCAGCGAAAGCCCACACTCACAGATTTGCTTGAGGAACGAGAACTGAGGCGAATTGAAGTCTTTTGCCCAGCCTTCTAGATAATTGAAGAGAGATCTGCGTAGACCTCTTGTCTCCGCCCCAGCAGATGAAAAAGAAAAAAGGAGCGAAGCGAGCTTGGTTCTGTCTCACTTGCCGAGCATTATCTGAACTAAGCCGTAGAACCCAACGAGCATGAGTATGCAGATGATTATGGATGCACTAAACCAACCAATTTTCACTTTTCGGTCACTTCCGATTTGTTCGATCAGATTTTGGAAAAATGGGGTGTTTGGACAACCTATGCAGGCGGAATCGCCTTGAAGGTGTCCATCAGGTCGAAGCCTTCTTTCTTGAGCCTGTAGAGTCGCGAGCCGTGGAATATTGCGAAGCCCAGCACGATCAGCCCACCCATGACATAGAGCATTTCAGTACTTACGCCTAGAACAACGGCTGTTGGCGGCAGAAATACCCAGACGGCCAGTACGTTCCATAGCAGGATGATCAGTGTTATGGCGCCGATTATCTCGAGTGCGTTCCACTTCCTTATCCACCAAGGTGCAGCGTCATAGAGCGGTCTGTTTCTCCAGCGGAGAACTATTGTGCAGATAGCTGCCAGTAGCCACACTAGGCATGCCGAATACGTGAATGCTATTGGGAAGTAGATAAGCTGCGCAATCGAGTATATGCCGATCCAGCTTATCGCGAACATGACTAGCATCGCGCCAATAGGACTTCTCAACGTTGGGTGCAAGTACGCGATTTTCTCTGGCAGTATCCGGTCGAATGCGAATGCGAAGAACAGTCGGCTGGAGTAGAACCAGTAACAAGCCGGTAACGCTATCTCCAGAAGCAGTTCGTTGACGTTTATGAAGATGGATTGCCAAGCGATTATGTCTCTCGGCCAGCCCAAACCCTGCATTCCAGCTATTGAATACAGCGCCGGCCATGCACCTACTGCCATTCCTCCAGGTCCAGCTCCTATGCCGCCTATCGTAACCGTTGACGATAGGAAAGCTTCCGCTGCGACCCACTCGATCGATGTTAGATAGTTCATCGCCCATACTTCGGCGCCAAACCAGAAGTTTGTGTTGAAGATTGTACCCCAAGCCGCTATGACCAGTGACTTCTCGACCTCTTTGATTTCGCCGGAGAATATTGTCGGTATGTGCCAGCCATAGTAGATCCAGAACGTTGCGAGACCTGCGCCGTTAAATGTCTGTATCAAGAGTTGCGTGGGATCAGTGATATAGGTCAATCCCGCCCCCGTGGCCGCGGGGATAACCGCTTCGAAGTTACCTGCGCCCATAAGGGCGTTCCAGCCAGCCGCCCATTGAGCAGGTGTGCATAGGACCAGAGGAGCCATTAGGAAACCGTACATGATGTTGCCGAGTATCAGTGTTACATTCATGTAGTTGACGATCACCTTTGTAGGCATGATCATCAAAACGAACAAGCCGAATGCTGTTATTATGCCGGTTGTCCAGAAGCCAGGGGTGCTGTTAAACCACACTGCCGTCTGAATCCAGTCGGGTCTGTTATACAGTTTTCCGAGTGATTGGAAGATCATGCTGAACCACCACGAGTTCATGCCACATTCTGTGCCTGATGTAAGCGCGCTGTAAAGCACATAGACGAAACTCAGCGCGAATGATAGGTCAGGCCTCCATATACGAGAGTTGAATACATAGTC
>CAZJUU010000052.1:0-9336 GCA_964549295.1 uncultured Candidatus Bathyarchaeia archaeon | reverse complement strand
GATAGTTCCCGTGGCAGTCCCGCAGCCCACACCTGTTCCCACTCGACCCAAGATAGTTGAACTGATCAAGAGCGAGTTTAGCTATCCAAAGCTCCAATATCCAGGCACCATTGCTGAAGTGCAGTTGGGCGCTACAAAGGCAGAAGGAGGATCCAGAAAGAGGGTCTACAAGATCGGAGGTTCATCCGCACTTCCTTTCTGGCGTTTCGACGGCGTGGCTCCACACCTTCCAATCGTTGCACTCGACACATTCGACCTTGTACCCCCTCTAGCCAAACCTGTTAAGGACGCATACAAAGACGTTCTAGAAGACCCCGTCGCCTGGGCCAAACTATGCGTCGAAAAGTATGGCGCAGACCTGCCCTCACTACATCTGGTTAGCACTGATCCTGGAATAAAGAACACCTCCGCCGCGGATGCTGCCAAACTCGTCGAAGACGTTCTACAGGCAGTGGATACTCCAATCGTTGTCGGAGGTTCGGGCAACCCTCAGAAGGACATGGAGATCTTCAGCAAAATCGCACAAGCAACAAAGGGAGAGCACCTTGTTTTCAGCTCGATAACCACTGACATGGACATGGAGAAGACAGTGAAGCCGATGATTGAATTTGGTCACGACCTAGTCGCGTTGGCGTTCATGGACATAAATCAAGCCAGAGAGCTTTGCAGAAAGTCTCAGGAAGCAGGCCTTTCGAGAACTCAGCTAATCCTAGACAATACTACCGGAGGTTTGGGCTATGGTATTGAGTATTCGTTCAGTATCTTTCAACGCACTAGGCTTGCGGCGCTTATGGGTGAAGAAGTTTTTCAGGTTCCATTGTCCTCTGCTTCTACCAACGCCTGGGCGGCCAGAGAGGCTTGGCAGAAACCAGAGGTTCTGACACCAAGTGACAGTGTCGCGCCACAGGAATCTTGGGGTCCTCGAGAGTTAAGGGGTCCCATATGGGAAGCTACAACCGCGCTTGTACTTACACTATGTGGCGCCGAACTCTTCATGATGATGCATCCACTGGCAGTGAAACTTCTCAGAGACTTCGGCACCCTAGTCGCGAAGAGCCAGCTTCAGAAGGCGCTCAAAGAACTTCACCCAGAGAATTGGGTTGAGATGAAAATCTAGGAGCCAAGGTGAACAACCATGAAGATTCTCAGACCCCTAGACGTTTACAAGTATCTTCCACAAACCAACTGCGGCGAATGCGGAGAACCCAACTGCATGTCCTTTGCTGCAAGATTGGTTGAGGATAGGACCCTCGCCCCGAAATGCACTCCACTCTATAAGGATTCAAAGTACAAGGAGAAACTTGAGAAATATCTTGAAGTGATCAGACCACCCGTAAAGGCGATACAGATTGGTATAGGCGACGCGGCCGTTAACATTGGCGGAAAGGTCGTCATGTTTAGACATGACCTAACGTGGCATAACCCAACACCAATGGCACTTGACGTTCACGATGAGATGGATGAAACCCTGATAACTCAAAAAGTCAAGTTCCTGAACGACTTCAAGTTCACTCGCATCGGCGCAGACCTGAAACTCGACATGATCGCGGTCCGATGTACGTCGCAGTCTCCAGAAAAGTTCTGCAGAACAGCTTCGAAAGTCTCACAGCTAACTGACAAACCGCTCATCCTATGCTCCTATAACCCCGAGGTATTGGAGGAGGCTCTATTGGCAGTTGGCGGAAAAAGACCGCTAATATATGCAGCGACAAAAGACAACTGGAGGGAAGTTGGCCAACTCGCCTTGAAGTACAAGTGTCCGATCGTCGCATCATCTCCAGGAGACCTCTCCAACCTCAAGTCCCTCGCCAAGACTCTAAGAGAAGGATATGGAATTGATGACATAGTTCTAGATCCTGGAACATATGTCGAGGACGACTCTTTTGCGGAAACTCTAAGCAACTTTGCTGCGCTAAGACGTTCAGCAATCGAAGACGGTGACCTCGATGTTGGGTACCCGTTAATGGGCATACCAGCTGCCGTCTGGTTATCACCCGACAAGGATGAGATCAATACCAAATTGAGAGAGTCAGTAGTGTCGAGTCTTCTAATGTCTATGTACGCTGACCTTCTTGTACTTCACAGTTCAGAGGTCTGGGTATTCCTTTCAAGCATGGTATGGCGTCAATCAGTCTACACAGATCCAAGAACCCCGCCATCAGTGAAATCAGGGATCTACGAAATAGGGAAACCCGATGAAAACGCTCCACTCTTAGTCACCGGAAACTTCGCTCTCACCTACTTCCTTGTGAAAGAAGACGCGGGAAAACTGAAAGATCCGTCATGGCTCTTAGTCGCTGACAGCGAGGCCACGAGCATCGAATCTGCAGTGGCTGGTCGAAAGTTCACCACAGACAAGATACTTGAAAGCATAAAAGAAACCGGTGTCGGGCAGAAGGTGAAGCACAAATCGATAATCATTCCCGGCTATGCTGCACGATTGAGCGGAGAACTTGAAGATGGCCTCAAAGACTGGAAAGTGCTAGTCGGACCAAGAGACTCATCAGCGATAAAGGACTTCGTAGAAAAGGTATGGAAGAAAGAGATCTACGGAGAAGAACTGGCCAAAGCAACCTTGACAAAACAGAGCGGAAAGACCTCATAGACAGAATCGAAGTAAAACATGCATGATAACCGGCGAAGCAAACCCTGTTTCCGACACCACCAATCGACAAGAAATCATGCAGACTCGGCTCGTTTACTGCAGATGATCCATTGTGACAGTAATCGTTTATTCTGGAAAGGGAGGAACTGGAAAGACCACTCTTTCAGCCATGAGTATTCGATATCTGGCTGACATTGGTGAGATTACGCTTGCGCTGGACTTTGATCCCGATTCCCATCTCTACAAACTTCTTGGCGTGCAAGTACGGGGAACATTGGGTCAGATGGTCGATCGAATTCACAAAGAGAAGAAGGCTGAAATGGAGCCTAAGAAGCCCATCGACGTGTCCGATCAGGAATATCTTCTATCTCTCATAGCGCAGGACGTGATTGTTGAGCAACAGGGATTCGACCTCATCACTCTTGGAAAACCATCCCTTGACATAGACTGCTATTGTCCAGTGTATCTCTGGTCAGAATATGCGATCTCTCAGATAATGAAAAGCTATGAAATCACTTATAGAAATATTGTAGTGGACTGTGACCCAGGTACCGAAATCTTTCCGAGGAAAATATTGGATCAGATCGCAGACAATCCGGGAATTGACAATCTTCTAACGGTTATTGATGGTTCAAGAATGAGTCTGGACACAGCAAAAGACATTCAAGATGAAGTTAGAAAAAGAAAACTGAGAGTCAAGAACATACTGGCCGTATGCAATAAAGTAGACGATCCAAATCTCCAGAAGGAAATCAAAGAAACAGCGAAGAACAACTATGGAATTGAGGTGATCGGATTCGTTCCAACTGACAACATGATCGCAAAGGCGAACTTCATCAACCAACGTCTCGTTGGTATCCATGAATCACCCGCATACAAAGCGATAGGAAATCTTATGAACGTTCTACGGAGCCGGTAGCATGACATCTGAAGATTTTTCGAATTTGCTCAACAACTCTGCATCTCTCTAATTGCATGATGGCATCCACTTGTCTAAAAGGAGCGTCTTAGGGCGGACAATTCATAGCAACGTGCTTTGGTCCATCACCCGAATCGCTTCAGGGGCATTCCGGTGCTTTTTATAGATCGCTATTGAATGTATCTAGTAGGTGGTCTTGTGCATCAATGTGAAGAATCTGCTGCCTACGTTCTGATCAATGTACACTCAGGAAAAGATCTCGAAGTCTTCCACAAAATCAGAGATTTGCAGCACAAGTTTCCCATACGCGAGGTTTGTACATTATACGGTGATTACGACTTGATTGTGAAAGTTCAGATGCATGGGCCGGATGATCTTGAGAGCTTCGTCTTCAATGGTCTTCGCCCAATTCAAGGAATAGCTCAAACGCACACCCTAATCTCTGCAAGAACAGTTGAGTTCTAGAGAGAACAGAAATTCACACACTATTCTGCTGAACATCGAACACTTCAACCACATTCTCCTAGTCCGTGACCACTGCAAGAACTCCTCGCTTTCTTCCTACAGTCTGAACTCTCTGATTGCTAACCGCTCTACCCAGGGTTCCATTTCTTGGGCGGGCCGATTAACCACTGATGTATGTCCTTTCCCGCTCTTTTTCCAGCTCCCATAGCGCTGATGACCGTTGCTTCACCAGTTACGATATCGCCACCAGCCCAGACTCCTTCTCGGCTGGTTCTTCCGGTGACGGGGTCGGTAATAATATGTCCCTCTTCGGTCAGGTTGACTCCTCTTGCGGTTTTTCTAATAAGTGGGTTTGCTTCTGAGCCGATGGCTACGATTACCGTGTCGGCTTCCATGATGAAGTTTGAGTTCTGTATTGGTATTGGTCTCCTTCGTCCTGAGTTGTCGGGTTCTCCCAATTCCATTCTTATACATTCAAGCTGTTTTACCTGTCCTTTCTCATTTCCTATCATTCTGACGGGTGTTGTAAGGAAATTGAATTTCACACCTTCTTCTCTGGCGTTTTCGACCTCTTGAGGTCTTGCAGGCATCTCTGCTTGTGATCTGCGATAGACAATGATGACCTCTTTCGCGCCGAGTCTTACTGCAGTTCTTGCAGCATCCATAGTGACGTTTCCCGCGCCGATTACTGCCACCACATTGCCAACATTGATCGGTGTATCGGCATCTGGAAAGGTGTAGGCTTTCATTAAGTTTGATCTTGTTAGGAACTCGTTGGCCGAGTAGACCCCGCCCAAGTTTTCGCCTGGTATGTGTAAGAAGTTTGGAGTGCCGGCTCCGACTCCCATGAATATTGCATGATAACCCGAATCGAACAGTTCGTCAATCGTCATGGTTCGTCCAACGATGAAGTTTGTTTCCAATTTGACTCTCAAACGTTTCAGATATTCGATCTCGTAGTATACGATCTTTTTTGGCAACCTGAATTCGGGAATTCCATAGACCAAGACTCCTCCTGGTCTATGAAGTGCTTCCATCATGGTCACCTCATGTCCAAGTTTGGTTAGGTCACCTGCGACCGTGACGCTGGCTGGGCCTGATCCCACGACTGCAATCTTTTTTCCACTAGGAGGAGGCAGAAGGATATCGACCGTGCCTTTCTCAAGTTCCTTGTCCGCGGCAAATCTCTCTAAGTATCCAATATTCACAGGTTCTCCAACTTTTGATAGTACGCACTTGAGTTCGCATTGATCTTCTGCGGGACAGACTCTTCCACATACGCCAGGAAGATTCGTATACTTCTTGAGAACCTTCATCGATTCGTCATATTTTTGTTGGACGATGTGTTTGATGAAAGCGGGGATGTCAATCTCAACGGGGCATCCCTCTATGCAAGGAGGCTTCGGACATTGGAGGCATCTCTTCGCGGCCTTGAGCGCAAGTTCTTCGTCATATCCCACCGCCACCTCGAAGAAGTTACGCGCTCTATCCTCTGGTTCTTGCTTCGGCATTGGAACCCGTTTTGATGGTTCACGCGGCTTGACTTGCTTCTGTGGTTCTTTCTGTGTCATTTTGCCCTGCATTCCTTCTCCCATCTTTCCAAGGCGATTTTCTCTTTCTCTAGGTACATACGTTGCCTTGCCATTAGGAGATCGAAGTCTACCAGATGTGCATCGAATTCTGGACCATCGACGCAGGCGAATCTGGTCTCACCGCCCACAGTGACTCTACAGACGCCACACATTCCTGTTGCATCTACCATTATCGGGTTCAGACTCGCAATCGTCTTGATCTTATATGGGCGAGTAACCTCTGCTACAACCTTCATCATGATTGCCGGACCGATAGCAACCACCAAATCGATCTTGACGCCCTTCTCTATCAGTTGCTTCAATACATCAGTAACAAGACCGTGATGTCCCTTCGAACCGTCGTCGGTTGTCACGTACAGCTCATCGCTGCAAGCTCTCATCTGATCTTCCAGGATGATGAGATCCTTCATTCTCGCTCCAATTATCGTGATAACCCTGTTGCCCGCCTTCTTCAGATCTCTTGCCTCTGGGTACGCTACTGCTGTTGCAGCTCCTCCACCGACGACCACAACTGTTCCATGATATTTCATGTCAGCGGGTGTCCCAAGGGGGCCAACAAGATCGGCTATGTACTCTCCAGCATTCAACTGCCCCAGCTGTTTTGTGGTCTTGCCGACCTCTTGGAATATTAGCGTTATACTGCCTTTCTCAATGTTTGATTCAGTGATCGTGAGAGGAATCCTTTCGCCATCTTGATGAACTCTTAGAACGACGAATTGACCAGGCTTCTGCTTCTTCGCTACAAGCGGAGCTTCGATCTCCATTGATTTTACGTTTTGTCCCAGTTCCCTTTTCTGAATAATTCTGTTCAAATGTAACCCTCAAAAGAAGCTTGCTCTTGAATCGAAAGAAAGTAGTTTTGCCGTAGTTTCTGCAAGGTCGTGGCAGCACAAGATCATACTCTCCAGATTTGACCACAGCTTTTCAGAGTCCTCTTTTGACAGAGACAATGCCTCGTATCTCCAGGCTTCGTATGAATTCCGTAAAGGTACTTTTCGTTTCTATTTAACTTCTTAGAGTACAATCTTGTACCATTGCCCCCTACCCAATTAGGAGGCGCAACCGTAATATAGTAATTTGGAACCAGTCTGTAGGCAAATTATCTCAAAAGTTGACACATGAGAGAGAAGACTATGTTTGACTGCGTCCTTCCGAAAGAATTGATGGATCATCTTGTGGAGAACCTTTCAGCCTCGCACAAAGTCTTCGGGCCTATTCGGAAAGGTGTTGAATGCGCCTTTGACCCCGTTGCAAAAGCTGAGGATCTCTGGCTCGATTATCACACAACAATCTTGCCTCCAAAGAAGTTTTTCACCCCTCCCAGAGAAACGATCTTCACGTTTAGTGGTAAGAAGATATCGAAGATTGAAGATACCATTCCGGAAGAGAGACAGATTCTATTGGGCGTTCACGCATGTGACATAAGCTCATTTGCCTTTCTGGACAGAGTATTCCTCGGCTTCAGAAGCGACCCAAGGTATCTGAGGCGTAGGAACAACTTCGTAGTATTCGGTCTTACGTGCAAAGAGGTTTCAGAAACCTGTTTCTGTCTATCCATGGGGACCGGTCCAGCCTCTCCACCGGGTTACGATGTTCTCATGACTGATCTTGGTGGCAGATATTTGTTGGAGGCGGGGACAAGTGAGGGGGAGGATCTGCTTAGGCCATTAGGTCTCGAGAAGGCTACAATTGAAGACTATGAGGCTAAGCGAGGATGCCTTGAGAGGCTGAAAGGCGAGTTCAAGAAGGTTGTGGACCGAGCTAGAATGGTTCAACTCGCCTACAACAACCAGGAACATCCTGTCTGGAAGAAAAATGGGGACATATGTCTTGCCTGCGGACAGTGTGCCATGGTCTGTCCTACATGCTTCTGTTTTGATGTCAGAGACAGGGTGGATTTCTCTTTGGAAAATGGAGAGAGGTATAGAGAGTGGGATGTCTGCCTTCTCTTGGAGTTTGCAGAAGTGGCTTTGGGAGGAAACTTCAGAAAGTCGAGAACCGCTAGACTCAGGCAGTTCATGTGTCACAACTTGAGCTACGGTGCGATGCAGTACACCCTAACCAAGTGTGTGGGTTGTGGACGGTGCATACGAACTTGCCCTGTCCACATAGATATCACTGAGATTGCAAGAGAGTTGAAGGAGGGTTCGACTTGAAGGATCCATATATGAGGGATCCGGCGGAGATACTCGATATCCGCGCTGAGACCGCCGACACAAAGACTTTCACACTGAAGTTCGTCGATGAGGAAAGGCAGAGAAACTTCAGCTTTACACCCGGGCAATTCATCGTGATATCGATCCCCGGAGTCGGGGAAGCGATGTTTTCAATCTCATCCAGTACATCAAATCGCGAAAACTTCTCTACGACGATACGTAGAGTAGGAAGAGTAACAGGCAAACTTCACACGTGTGGGGTTGGAGACGAGATTCTGGTAGGGGGACCCTACGGGAGCGGTTGGCCCATAGGTCAGCTTGAAGGAAAGGACGTCCTAATAGTAACCGGTGGGGTAGGCCTCCCTTCTCCAAGGCCTGTGATAACGTATATCGATGAGCATCGAAACGACTTCGGTTTTCTTGAGGTCCTGTACGGCACTAGAACCCCGGCTGAGAGCATCTTCGCTTGGGAGCAGGAGGCTTGGAGGAAGATAAGGGATACACGGCTCGCGTTAACCGTGGACTATGTGCCCGAAGGGGCAACGTGGAAGCATGGTGTCGGAGTTGTTACAACATTGTTCAAGGATATGGTGACCAAGCCAAGAAACTCGGTTGCTCTCATCTGTGGACCTGAGACTATGATGCACTTTACGGTTCTGGAACTGATGAAGAGAGGCTTCCACGAGGACCAGTTGTACCTGAGCTTGGAGCGTCGAATGCACTGCGGAATTGCCCAGTGCGGCCACTGCCAGCTTGGACCCAAATTTGTATGTAAGGATGGGCCTGTCTTCAGCTACTCCGAGATCAAGAGTCTTCCTGACTGTGGAATATGAAAGGGTTGAATCACATGTCATCAAAGTCTAAACCGAAAGTCGCTGTGTACAAGTTCACGGGCTGTGCAGGATGTCAAATGGAGCTCCTGAGACTTGAGGATGAGCTCCTTGACATAGCTGGAAAGATTGACATAGTGTACTTCATGATGGCGCAGAGCAACGTCGAGTTACAACCGTACGACATCTGCTTCGTAGAGGGCTCAGTCTCGACACCTAGAGAGCTTGAAGAAATCAAGTTCATAAGAGGTCATACAAAGACTCTGATCGCCTTTGGCGACTGTGCAGTAACAGGCTGCATTCCATCAATCAAAAACTGTCTTCCACAATCTGAGCTCGAACAGATGGTCTACAAAGACCCTTCGCGAATAAGGTCTCTCAAACTCGCTGGGATAGGAGAGTACGTTCCCGTCGATCTTATACTGCCGGGATGTCCTCCTCACAAGAACCTTATCGCAGAGGCGATATTGTCAGCTCTTAGAGGTATAAGGCCTAAACTGCGTATGCACGCAGTATGCATGGAGTGTAAGCTGCGCGAGAACGTCTGCATCCTAACGAGCCTTGGTAAATTATGCATGGGTCCAGTAACACGTGCAGGATGCGGCGCCATCTGCCCCACATATGGAAGAGAGTGCGAAGGCTGTTATGGGCCGATGAGCGATACAAATCCGTCAGCTCTTGCTGAAGAGTTCCATAAACTCGGCATGAGCTCCGACGATCTAGTGAGAAAGTTTCGAAAATATGCTGGAACAACACCAGAGTTCAAGGG
>CAZJUU010000051.1:0-9452 GCA_964549295.1 uncultured Candidatus Bathyarchaeia archaeon | reverse complement strand
CAAGATAGACCGTCTCATCAAAGAGTTGAAGTTGACCACGGAACAGATTCAGGAGAGAGTTTCCAGAATCATCAAAGACTTCAACGCTCTGATTGAACTGTACGGTGAACCTGAATTTAGGGAAAAGTGGAAGGTCAGTTTCGCATCCAACACCGTAGCCATGGGTTCAGCCAAGGACAGATGGGGATTCACATCTGAGATTGCACAGTCAAGAGGCGTCAAATTCTCAGATGTTGTAGATGGTTACACGGGGGGAAACGTGGAGGAGCTTGCAAAGAAAGCTCCACTGTACGAAGCTATATTGAACATGTGCATTGCTTCTATGCCTCCTCCACATGTGGCTCAGAAATACCGAATTCCCAAGATCTGGCATGGAGATGCAGAAAGCGAAATTGGAAAGGCCATGATCAACTGTGATGACAACGGTTCAGCCGTAATGTGTGTGGTGAACATCGTTGTTGATCCACAAGCCGGAATAGCCGCGACAGGTAGACTGTTCTCTGGAACGCTTCGTGAAGGCGAATCAGTTCACCTAATCGGAGCCAAGACCTCTGCTAGAATTCAACAGGTCTGCATATACATGGGGCCATATCGCGAAGTGATCGGTCAACTCGGCGCTGGAAACATTCCAGCGGTACTGGGAATTCAAGCGGCCAGAGCAGGCGAAACTCTAGCCTCAACACCCGACGTAATTCCATTTGAAGCTGTTAGCTACGTGACGGAGCCAGTAGTTACGATAGCTGTGGAACCAAAGTACAGCAGAGACCTGCCCAAACTCGTTGATACCCTCAGAAAGCTTTCAATCGAGGATCCTAACCTCGTCACCAAGATAAACGAGGAGACTGGCGAATATCTCGTCTCTGGAATGGGTACGCTCCACTTGGAGATCGCCACCACTCTGATAACGAAGACCGGCCTCGAAGTGACAACAACGAAGCCGATCGTCATCTACAGAGAGAGCATAAAGTCGCAAGTAGGTCCAGTTGAAGGCAAGTCGCCGAACAAGCACAACCGCATTCAAGTGAGCGTTGAACCATTACAAGACGAGATCATTGACATGATAAGAACGGGTAAGATCAGCGAGTATATGGATAAACACGCTATGGCAAAAGTCCTTCGAGAGAAGGGATGGGACACAGATGAATCAAGAGGAATCTGGGCTCTTGACGACACATGCAACGTCTTGACCGAAGTAACGAGAGGCGCTCAATATGTTCAAGAAGCCAGAGACATGGTCATCGCAGGATATAGATGGGGGATCAAAGAGGGACCACTTGCCTATGAGCAGATAAGAGGCGTCAAAGTCAAGATCACCGACATCTCGCTTCACGAAGATCCTGTCCATCGCGGACCTGCTCAAATCATGCCTATGATGAGAAGAGCTCTATTCGCATCTTTTCTCTCCGCTCAACCAACTCTCATGGAACCAATCCAACGGATGACGGCAAAGATTCCACCAGAATTGCTCGGAGAAGTCACAAGTGTGATAACGCAGAAGAGAGGGAAAGTCGTCTCAGTCGACCAGAAAGGACACCTCATGTACGTGGTCGGAGAACTGCCAACCGCAGAAACCTTCGACTTATCAGAAGCGCTTCGAAGCGCAACAGCCGGCAGAGCCTTCTGGGGACTTGAATTCGCACGCTGGTCTCCTGTTCCAGCATCAATGCTTGTACAAGTAATAGCTGATATTCGAAAGCGGAAAGGACTTCCGCCCGAGCCTCAGAAAGCAGAAGACTTCATGGATAGAGCTTGAAGAAAACGAATCGAGTGCTACGGTTGAAACCCAAGCAGCTGTGATCGAATTCTCTGGAACAAAACCTCGGGCTCGGATAGCGAGGTACATGGCGTTGATTGCTGCTGACAGTGAACTTTACGAATATGTCGATAGTAATCATTTATTGCAGGTTGTTTCTAATCTGGGGAAGGCTCGAGGAAGATTAGAAGGTATCTTCCTGTTGAATGAACAGGTTGAGTCAATATGGCAGTAAGTGGTGAAGAATTCGGTTGGAGAAGCCTTGCTGAGCTTGACCCCCAAGACGTGTGCCGACGGAGCTTGGCAACCTACGATGACAAATCAGACAAGTATGCTCTCAAGATTCTGAGCAAAGAATACCACGTAATTCTCAAGGGAAGAAGCATTATGCCGGTAGGGAAAGAGAAAGATCTTCTTCCCAAGTTTGACGTGGACTTCAACATCATGGTCTTGGACTACTTGGTGAATTCGAAGGAGATTCCGGAGAGTGGCAAACTCGTTGCTGGAGCTCAATTGAAGACAGGGGAATTCTTCTTTCGCGGCACACATGGACTTCAGCTGGACCCATTGGTGACAGAGTTCGGCCACGATCCCGATCGATTCAAGAAGACTGGAACTCTCCTCGGAGGCAAAGTTATGGTTCTAGGAGACGTGTCGATTCAGCTTCGTGTATTGCCTAGGGTTCCGATCACCTATGTGCTTTGGGCCGCAGATGAAGAGTTTCCAGCCAGAATCTCAGTCTTGTTCGATTCAACCGCGGACCATCACATGCACCTCGACACGCTCAGAACTGCTGTTATCACAGCCAACAGGAGCCTACTCTCATTCAGGTCACAGGGAAGGGAAAGCTTCAATCAGTTACTGATTTGAGTCCTCTCATGCCAGTCTCCCTTTTTCAGACAATCTTTTCGCGGCGTTTGGAAACAGTTCAGGCTTGCCTGGAAGAACAAGTGCTGCATAATACTCATCTGTGAAGAGCGGGTCATCAACAAGATCCCAGTAAGTCATATTCTTGGCTATCTCCACCGCCTTCTTCCTCGCCTTCAATGACAAAAGGCCCAAGTAGGCTCCTGCGATAGATCCGTTTCCCAATCTAACAACTTCTGCATTGGGGAATTCTGGAAAGACACCGATTGTGACAGCTTTTTCCGTGTCTATGTATTGTCCAAAAGCTCCTGAAAGATACAAAACCTCAATTTCAGAGATCGTCAGGCCGACTTTACGCATCAGAACAGATATCGCAGCACAGGTGGCAGCTTTCGAGTCAAGAAACTTCTCAAGATCCTTCTGCGTAATGGTGATGTCTTTCTTGATGTCGGTTTCATTGGAAGGAACCACGACATACTCCATGCCGTCGAATCCGTCTCTCACGCGTGGCGAATCCCTACTCTGGATCTGTCCTATTGAGTCCAGAATCCCCACATCGAACATCTCTGAAGTAAGGTCGATGATTCCGGAGCCGCAGATACCCCGTGGTTTAATGCCGGATCCTCCAATCACTGTGTATTCAGCTCTTAGAGTGTGAGGATCTATCTTGGCTTTCTCTATGGCGCCCTCGACTGAACGCATCCCAAATCTTATTTCGTAGCCTTCAAACGCCGGGCCCGAGGCACAGGAGGTTGAGAAAAGCCATCCACTGCTCCCAACAACGATCTCACCGTTTGTACCCATATCTACCAGGAGAGAGATCTTCGGAGATTCGAAGAGACCGGCTGCAACGATGTTGGCAACGGTGTCTCCTCCAAGCCATCTGCTGATATTTGGCATACAAAACACATGTGCGTTCTTGTTGGCTTTGATGCCGAGCTCTTCAGGTTTCAAGGTGACAGGTATGCGGGAAACTACTGTTCGGCTGTAGTTGAGGGGCTTCGGATCTAGCTTGGCAAGAAGGTAAATCATGACAGTGTTTCCTGCTATGCAGATGTCAACAATGTCAGATGTCTGCACGCTGTTTCGACTGGCAGTCTTGCCAACCAATCCATTTATTGTATTAATGACAGCTTCTTGGAGAACTGTTTGACCATTCTTTTCCGACACTGCGTAGTCGATTCTTGATATCAGATCCTCACCATACAGAAGTTGAGCGTTGTAGTCTGAGGCCACGTCTATTATTGAGCCATCTTGTAGATGTATCAGATATGCTACGACTTTTGTTGTGCCAATGTCGAGAGCCACGCCGTAGATACATCCTGATCTATCACCTTTTTCAACATCGACAATCTCTAGATGATCTTGTCCTCGGACTATGGTCACTGTTACTCCTTGGCTAAGATCTGAGAGAACCATTGACCGCATTAATGGGGAATCAATGATCTTCATAGTTGAAGACGTCTTTTTCCTGAGCGCTCCGAGCAGATCTCGTTCAACTGTTTTTTCCTTGACAAGTAGTTCCGGCTCAAGGAATACTCTCATGACTCTGGGAAGTAGTTCAACCTTAGGGATTACCGCTTCAGATAGAATTCGCTGATTCTCAAGTCGTGTCTCTAGGGGCACATTCACCCGTAGATTGCCAATGATCTTAGTCTTACAGGCTATGTGGTAACCGTTCAAACGTTCTTGGGGGGAAAGGAACCTTTCGTCATGGAATTGTGAACCCTTCACTAAACCGCTTTCAACGATGACCCGACACTTGCCGCACTCGCCTCTGCCACCGCATGTGTTGCGCAGGTCAACTCCTACTGACTGGGCTGCATCAAGAATATTGGAATTCCTTGCTACGAGAGCTCTTTTGCCATATGGCAGAAAGACCACTTCAAAGTTCTCAGAGCCTTGGTAGTCGGAGGTTGTCAGATCCAACACTCGCCTCTAAATACTATTGTTCAGCGGGCAGTCTCCGCCGCGACTTAACATTCACTTTGAGTGATGCAACATTGACTGGATTCCGCTCCTGACGAGATCTCACAAGTATTATTGTATCTTTCGCTGGTTTGAGGCTGCTGTTCTCAAATATATTGACTGAAAAGAGGCAAGTTATTATACGCTATTGTTCATCGTTGATGCAACAATTATCTTGAAGGTGTTTCCAGGTGGAGAAAGGTCCCTACAAGATTAGGGCAAGAGGTCTTGAGGGGTTAGGTCTGGCCGTAAAGAGCTTAGACGTGACCATTGGCAGACTCGCTATGGAAGAGGAGTTCGAGAAGACTGGACCCACTCCCATGCCAAGCGTAACAACTCTTAGAGAGTGGGACTTTAAGCTCCTCAACCGTTACAAGCCTTTCTACGCACCTTTCTGCGATCAATGCTGTCTATGTACGTATGGCAAGTGTGACTTGACTCGAGGAAAAAAAGGTGCATGTGGAATAGAAATGGATACCCAACAGGCGAGAATTGTTCTTTTCGCCTGTACCATAGGAGCCTCAACGCATGCGGCTCATGCAAGACATCTTGTCAACTATCTGATGAAGAAGTATGATAAGAATCATCCAATCGACCTTGGACATGAAGTCAACGTGGAAATGCCTCATGCCAGAACTGTTCTAGGAATAAAGCCGCGAACCCTTGCTGATCTGGACTTCATATGTAGATATGTGGAGCAACAGTTGACTCATTCACTAGCGGCGGTGCACACTGGGCAAGAAGGAAACTATTTAGACTTTGAATCAAAGGCACTACATGTAGGAATGTTAGACCATGTCGTGATGGAAGCTGCCGACGTTGCGCAGACGGTTACATATAACTTTCCCAGGGGGGATCCAAACGCACCACTAGCTCAGATCGGAACAGGGGCTCTTGACCTATCAAAGCCCGCGATTCTAAGCATCGGGCACAACGTTTCAGACAGCATAGAAATAATCGATTACATGGAGAAGCATAACTTGGGCCAACCTGGGGAACTGATTGAGATCGCTGGTCTATGCTGTACGGCACAGGACATAACACGTTATCATGAAGGGGCAAAGATCGTAGGCCCGATGTCCCACGAGCTAAGATACATACGGTCCGGAGTGGCTGACGTTCTGGTTCTAGATGAGCAGTGCATAAACACAGGCGCACTCGCAGAAGCCCAAGCAGTGAAGACACCTGTCATAGCCGCCTCGGAGAAGGCTTGCTACGGCCTGCCGGACATGACAGAAAACACCGTTGAAGAAACAGTTGAAGCGCTTTCCAGTTTCAAGATTCCAGGCGCACTGATACTTGATATCGAGAAGGCTGGCGCGGTTGCACCTCTGGTCGCTCTTCGGACCGCTCCCATTCGAAACAAGTTCACAGTCATACCTGACAATGCAACGCTCAAGAGACTCGCTCAAGCATGCACAAACTGTGGCATGTGTCGAAGAAACTGTCCAGTCAACCTGCCCGTAAACGAAGCGGTATTTGCAGCCAAGTCCGGTTCACTTGACCGACTTGCACAGATCTATGATCGTTGCATAGGATGCGCGAGATGCGAAAACGAATGCCCACATCATATACCAGTTCACAGTCTCATCGTGGGCGCTGCTGAAAACAAGTTTCGAGCTGCAAGATACAGAATCAGAGTGGGCAGAGGTCCAATACTCGATACAGAGATAAGAGAAGTGGGACAGCCAATAGTCTTCGGTGAGATACCGGGGGTTGTCGCCTATGTTGGCTGCTCGAACTATCCAAACAGTGGCATCGAAGTGGCAAAGATGGCTGAAACATTTCTTAAGCGGAGATACATTGTCCTCACCTCGGGATGCTCCGCAATGAGCATTGCCGAATACACGACCGAGAGTGGAACAACTCTTTATGAAGAGTATCCCGGAGGATTCGAAGCCGGCGGACTTGTAAACGTTGGATCGTGTGTCGCAAACTCTCACATCACTGGAGCATGCATGAAGATAGCCAGTATCTTTGGTCGTCGAATTCTGAGAGGCAACTACGAGGAGATAGCCGACTACACTTTGAACCGAATAGGCGCATGTGGTATTGCATGGGGAGCAATGAGTCAGAAAGCAGCTTCCATCGCCACGGGATGCAACAGACTCGGAATACCCGTCATCATCGGACCCCAAGGTTCCAAGTACAGAAGGCTGTATCTTGGTCGCCGAGAAGATGAAAAGAGCTACGAGGTTATTGATGCAAGATCAGGCGAGAGATCGGTCGCCGTAGCCCAACCAGAACATTTGATATACGCGGCGGAAAGCATGGAAGAAGCCTTGGTCTTGACCGCAAAACTCTGTCTGAGAGCATCCGACACTACAAAGGGCAGGATGATCAAACTGCTCCACTACACTGATCTCAGCAAGAAGATTTACGGGCGTCTGCCTGAAGATCTAACTCTATATATTAGAACCGAGGCTGACGTCCCAATCACTTTCAAAGATGAGATAATGGAATTCCTCAGAAGGAAGGATTGGCATTCGGCTGAAAAACCATCCATCGATCCTACACTCCTATCACGTCTTGTCTACGGAAAGGAGATGCATAGCTAAGAGTTGTCAACTGTAATTCCTTGGGAGAAAGGCAACATCTTCGGTCCAAAAACCGCAATGACTTCCAAAGGAGAGGTATTGGGCAGACTAATCAAATCCGCTAAGAAACCTCTGATGATTGTTGGAGCCAAGATCCTAGAAGACCAGATTGGCGGCAAGTCTCTGCTCAACTACATTGTGGAGCTTTCAAAAGCCGCCAGCATACCAGTTGTTGCCACAGCACACACATTGAAATACTTGGTAGAGAACAGCCTGAAAACCTCTGTTGCAATGGGGATTGTAGAGGTAACCGATAGACTTAGAGACCCGAATTGGAGCCTAGATGGAAAAGGCTCATATGATCTTGTTGTCTTTGCAGGGATAACCTACCAACTTCAATCTCAAATGCTATCCACTCTGAAACATTTCGCAGTACACATCAAGACTATTTCACTCGACAGATACTACAGTCCAAACGCCGACTATTCTTTTCCAAACCTCGACGAAAAGAGTTGGACAGACGATCTAGGTCGACTCATGAAGACAGTGAAACCAGAACGGTGAACCAACATTGTCTATGTTTGAAGGCTTTCCAGTTGAGGTGAGCCCCGCATTCGAGGGCGAGCGGATCAGAAAGGAAAACATGTATGTAGAGTTTGGAGGCCCGAGCGTCCCTCACAAATTCGAATTGGTCAGGGTTAAGCCATTTGAGGATGTTGAAGACGGGAAAGTTGAGGTTGATGGTCCAGATATCTCGGAACTGAAAGAAGGAGAATCTTACCCCCTTGGCATAGTCGTCAAAGTAGCAGGCTCCAAGTTGGACATCGACCTAGAATCAGTAATAGAACGACGCGTCTACCTCTACTCAAACTACATCGAGGGAGTGATGCGTCTAAACCAGAGATACGACATCTGGATGAGAGTCAGCAAGAGCGCCTACAAGAAAGGATTAACCAAGTTCAAGTGGATCGGACTGGCTCTACAGAAGTTGTTCAAAGCCGAAATGCCATACATAGAGAGAATGCAGACAACATTCATCACAAACCCAGACAAAGTCGCTGGAATGTATGATGATGCTCTGCGAATCTACAAGATGAGAGATGAAAAAGTCCGAGGAATGAAGGACGACGACGTAGAAATATTCTACGGCTGCACACTCTGTCAATCCTTCGCTCCAAACCATGTCTGCACAATAACACCGCAAAGAATCTCATTCTGCGGAGCGCTCACTTGGCTCGATGCAAGGGCCTCAGCCAACATCGACCCGAAAGGTCCTAACTTCCCAATAAACAAAGGCAAATGCTTGGACCCCATCAACGGCGAGTACGAAGGAATCAATGAGGTCACAGAGAAGAAGTCCATGGGAACTGTGAAACGAGTATACCTCTACAGCATGTTCGGATATCCCATGACTGCCTGTGGATGTTTTGAATGCATAGCATTCTACATCCCAGAAGTTGACGGAATCGGTGTAGTTCATAGACCCTACAAGCAGCCCACTGTGAATGGTCTGACATTCGCAACAATGGCAGGACAGACTGGCGGAGGAATCCAAGCAGAAGGTTTTCTAGGCATAGCGATTGAATTCATGAGATCTTCAAAATTCTTCTCTGCTGACGGAGGATGGAACAGAATCGCGTGGCTGCCCTCTGATCTGAAGCAGTCTGTGAAGGACGCTATTCCTGCGGACCTCTTCGACAAGATAGCAACAGAGAAAGATGCAAGCAGTATTGAAGGACTCGAGAAGATCTTAGTTGAAAAAAGGCATCCCCTGGCGGAAAAAGTAGGTAAGACTGAAGCGCCTGAACTGGTTGAAGAGAAACCTGCGGTTGCAGAGATCCCTCCAATACAAACTCAATCACTGACTCCAATTCTTCCTGCAATCAGCAATTCATTGGGAGAGATTGTAGCGACTGCAAGTGGCCTGGGAGGATTCGAAGTGATCTTTGAAGGTACAATTAAACTCAAGAAGATAACCCTAAGGAGATGAACAGTATTGAGCGAAAAATCGAGACCGAATGCCGATCCATCCAAGAAAAAAACAATCGACCTACTATCTCTTCTATCAGAGTTCGGATCTGTTTCCCTCGAAGGCGTCTACATAGAAAAGGTAACGATAAAGAAAGAGAATCGGAAGTGATCGTCGACGCCCAAGCCTAAGAAGACCAATGAAGACAAGCCCGACGAATTGGCAATAGACCTGTCTTCAGTGCTATCACAATCGAAAGACATTGAAATCGAAGACGTGACACTTGATATCAAGGAACTGAGGTTAAGGATCGCTCTCCCCCCATTTGCCGGCTCCCATCAATACATGAAGGTCTCAC